>NZ_KV798550.1:0-237047 GCF_001809725.1 Weeksella sp. HMSC059D05 | reverse complement strand
GTTTTGTTGCTATCTTTTGGGAAAGCTTTGCGGTTCATCCTACCGAAATGAAGATGTTTCATTCTTCGAATTTAACTATTCTTCGCTTTGCTATTTTGCTTGGATGAACTCCAAATCCATAGTATTCGGTAAATACTTTTGTAAATTTTGCACCAAAGTACATTATGGCTGCATTGTAATAGATATATAACAATAGAATAACGATGGATCCTGCTGAACCAAAAATTGTATTGTATTTGGAAATGGATAGGTAATAACTGATAAAATATTTGGCCACAAAGAATAAACCTGCTGTTACTAAGGAACCAATGAGGATGGGCTTGGGTTTGACTTTGATGTCGGGCAAGAATTTGAATAGTAAGAAAAAAACTATAACAGCTAATACGTATGATAAAATGTTATTAATCATCATAAATGTGGAAGCAGATATGGTTTGACTGATGTCGAGCCAATGGAGTATATCTTCACCAAAACGTACAACTAAACTGCTTACGATGACGGATGAAAACAAAATAAATCCCAAAATCATGATAAACAGAAAGGAAACCCCGCGATTGGCTAAAAACTTGAGCATGGCTCTTTTGGGAACAGCTTCTATGCGCCAAATGAGATTGAAGCTATCTTGCATATCGGTAAACACGGTTGTAGCACCAAAAATTAAAACTCCGACACCTATAATCAAAGCAATATTGCTATCTCCCGAAACGGCTGAGTTTGCTACAAAGTCTTGAATTTGGATAGCCAATTCCGAACCCACCAATTCTTTGATTTCGTAATATAGTCTATTCTCGATTGCTTCTTTTTTATACAGTAAGCTTGCCATCGAAAGGACGATTAGTAGAACGGGCGATAAAGAAAACATTGCGTAATAGGTTAACGAAGCACTCATTTTCATAAGACAATCGTCTGTAAACTCGACAATGGTTTGTATTATAATTTTATATAAATCTTTTATTTTTTGCATTCAACTAAGTTAATAAAAAAGGCTATCCAAAATTTGAATAGCCATTATTAATTATTGTTTTTATTACTACACCAACATGGTGACAGGATTTTCCATATATGCTTTGAAGGTTTGCAGAAATTGTGCTCCTGTTGCTCCGTCTACTGTTCTGTGATCACATGCTAAGGAAATCATCATGGTGTTTCCTACAACAATTTGTCCGTTTTTCACGACTGGCTTTTCTACGATTGCGCCTATAGACATGATGCACGAATTTGGTTGATTGATAATAGATGTAAATGATTCTATCCCGAACATTCCTAAATTAGACACCGAAAAGGTAGATTTCTCCATTTCATCGGCTTTCAATTTGCGATCTCTTGCACGGGTTGCATAATCTTTGATTTCGGCCGAAAGTTGGGTATAACTTTTCTGATCTGCGTTGCGTACAACTGGTACCAATAGACCATCCTCTACTGCAACTGCTACTCCGATATTGATATCTCCATATTGTACAATCTCATTATCGGCCCAACTTGCATTTACTGAAGGATGTTTTTTCAGAGCCATAGCAACAGCTTTCACAACCATATCGTTGAAAGATATTTTTGTATTGGGTAACGCATTAATTTGTTTTCTTGCTTCAATTGCATTATCCATATCAAGCTCGATATTGAGGTAATAATGAGGTGCGGTGAATTTAGATTCAGCCAAGCGTTTTGCAATTACTTTCCTCATACTCGAGTTCGGGATATGTTTATCTTCTCCTGCAACTATATTAGGAGATGCAACCGATTCAGAACCTACTGTATGTTGTGCTAATGGTGTGAAGTTTTCTACATCTTTACGTATAATTCTACCGTTGTCTCCACTACCTTTTACTTGTGCTAAATCTATTCCTTTATCTTCTGCAATTTTACGGGCGAGTGGTGAAGCAAAAATTCTTTCTTCGCTAGGGGTTGTTTCGGTAGAATGTTCACCAGTTTTCTTAACCTCTAACTCTACCACAACTGGCTTTTCATCATCTATGATTTCTACCTCTTCTTGATTAGCTACTGCAGAACCTTGCTCTAAAACAGCACTTATATCAGCTCCTTCTTCTCCGATAATGGCTAATATTGTATCCACTGGAACAGGCTCATTTTCTTTTACTCCTTGATACAAGAGAACTCCATCATATTCTGATTCGAATTCTTGAACTGCTTTATCAGTTTCGATATCCGCTAAAATATCTCCCTCCGCTACTTTGTCGCCAACATTTTTATGCCAAGACGTCACTGTTCCCTCTTCCATTGTATCACTCAAACGAGGCATATTGATTACATGAACATTGGACGGAATTTGTTTTTTGACAGTAGATTGAGTAGATTTTTCTGCCTCTTCTTTGATGGTTTCTTGAGTTGTATCTTCTTTTTCTTGTGTTCCGCCAGATATTAAACTAGCTATATCTTCTCCTTTTTCACCGATAATTGCTAAAACTGTATCTACTGGTACTGGCTCGTTTTCTTTCACACCTTGGTAGAGCAAAACCCCATCATATTCCGACTCGAATTCTTGGATAGCTTTATCAGTTTCGATTTCGGCAAGAATATCACCTTCTGCAACTTCATCTCCAACACTTTTGTGCCATTTTACAACGGTGCCTTCTTCCATTGTATCGCTTAAGCGAGGCATATTAATTATTTCTGCCATAGATTAGTTTTTTTCTAATTTATCTAAAAAAGGATAATCAGGTTCTGAGTATATATATTTATACATTACATCTTCTTCTGGGAATGGAGAATTCTCAGCGAAATCTACACAAGCTTCCACTTCTTTTTTTACTTCTTCTACCATATTGTCAAGTTCTTCTTGAGTTGCCCATTTATTTGCTAACAAATGCGATTGCACATGTAGAATCGGATCTTCTTCTTTGTACTCCTCTACCTCTTCTTTAGTTCGATAAGGTTCTGCATCTGACATCGAATGACCTCGGTAACGATAGGTACGAACATCCAAAAAAGTTGGTCCATCGCCACGACGAGCTCGCTCAATCGCTTCATAGGCTGCTTCAGCTACTTTCACTGGATCCATTCCGTCTACAGGATAAGAAGGCATATCGTACCCAAGACCCAACTTCCAGATATCCTCATGGTTGGCAGTTCTCTTTACAGATGTCCCCATGGCGTATTGGTTATTCTCACACACAAAAACAACTGGCAACTTCCAGTTCATTGCCATATTGAAGGTTTCGTGTAGTACACCTTGTCGTGTAGCTCCATCACCCATAAGACAGATTGTAACATGGTTTTTACCATTATATTTATCACCAAAGGCCATACCAGCTCCTAAAGGAATTTGTCCTCCAACAATCCCGTGACCTCCGAAAAAATTATGTTCTTTACTAAAAATATGCATCGAGCCCCCTAAACCTTTTGAAGTTCCTGTAGCTTTCCCGCAAAGTTCTGCCATAACCTCTTTAGGATCCACTCCCATTGCCATTGGCCAGATATGACAACGATAAGCAGTTATCACTCTGTCTCCTTTTTGCATAGCATGTAAAAAACCAGCTGGCAATGCCTCTTGACCGTTATATAGGTGTAAAAATCCGCGTATTTTTTGTTTCAAATACAGAGAACGACATTTATCTTCGAAACGACGCCAAAAGGTCATTTCTTTATACCATTGTAGATAGGTTTCTTTTGTTAATTTTTCCATAACACACTTTTCACCCAACAAATTTAAGTGTTTGCTAGATAAATTCCCAATTATTAAGGTTCTAAATATTTCTCATCAAAATGCAAAGGTAATAAGCTTGCCGCAGAAGGTAATACATAGACTTTACCACTCTTACCTGACAAAATTATCTCGATAGATTTTCCTTGTTTTTTTTCATACTCTAAGATTACTTGCCTACACATCCCGCATGGCGGTAGAGGTTGTGCTAAATCTTCTGAAGAAACAGCCAAACGGATTATTTTTTCGGTAGGATATTGTGATGCTACATAAAACAACAATCCTCGCTCTGCACATATTCCTACAGGATAAGAAGCATTTTCTTGATTAGTACTTGAAAATATTTCTCCATTTTCTAATTCTAATGCTGCACCAACATGAAAATTAGAATAGGGCACATATGCTTGCTTAGAGATTAATAATGCCTTTTCTACCAATAAGTTCAATTGGCTTGGCAAACTTTCCTTGTTCGAATATTCCTTATACTGGAACGATATATTTTTTAATTCCATTGATGGATAGTTCTTTAATTTATCCTCCTCTCAAAGTTTAACAAATTCTTGATACACCAGAAAAAGGATGTAAATTTACACATTCCTACTCTATAGCCTAGCTTTTTTTTCAATTTCTTAGCGAGCGACCATAAATTTTAACTAATTTAGAACAAAATCACACACTATGTTGGTAAAAGTTTACGGAAGCGCCATCTTTGGTGTCGAATCTAAATTGATTACTGTAGAAGTTAACATCGACAATGGAGTCGGTTATCATCTTGTTGGCTTGCCCGATAGTGCAATAAAAGAAAGCAACTTTCGGATTAGTGCTGCGCTAAAAAATGTAGGTTATAAAATTCCTGGTAAAAAAATCACCATCAACATGGCTCCAGCAGATTTACAAAAAGAAGGTTCTGCTTATGATTTGAGCATTGCGATCGGTATTTTAGCAGCATCAGAACAAATAAAAACTGATCATCTTGATCGCTATATCATTATGGGCGAGTTATCTCTAGACGGCTCTCTACGCCCGATAAAGGGAGCCCTACCTATTGCAATACAAGCAAAACTCGATGGTTTTGATGGTTTTATCTTACCAAAAGAAAATGCAAATGAAGCCTCGGTTGTGCAAGGGTTGAAAGTTTATGGCATTGAAAACATTAAAACTTTAATTGATTTTTTGAATGACGAAGCTGAACTAGAACCTCATCGGGTGGATATTGAAAGTGAATTCAATCAACTGGTCGAAAACTATCCATATGATTTCTCGGATGTTAAAGGACAGGAAAATGTAAAACGAGCAATGGAAATCGCTGCCGCAGGTGGACACAATATCATCCTAATCGGGCCACCAGGAAGCGGAAAAACCATGTTAGCAAAACGCATTGCCTCTATCTTACCACCGATGAGTATCGAAGAATCTTTAGAGACAACAAAAATTCATAGCGTTGCAGGAAAATTACCAAAAAATGGTCTGATAACTATTCGCCCATTCAGCTCGCCGCATCATTCGGTTTCGGATGTTGCTTTGGTAGGAGGAGGCTCGTATCCGCAACCGGGCGAAATTTCTTTGGCTCATAACGGTGTTTTATTCTTGGACGAGCTGCCAGAATTCAAGCGTTCTGTTTTAGAGGTAATGCGTCAACCGCTCGAAGATCGAGAAGTTACGATTTCGCGTGCTAAATTTACCGTTACCTACCCTGCTAGTTTCATGTTGGTTGCCTCGATGAATCCCAGCCCAAGTGGATATTTTGCTGATGATCCTAAGAATACTTCGAGCTTGGCCGAAATGCAACGTTATATGAATCGGATTTCTGGACCATTGCTCGATAGAATCGATTTGCATATTGAGGTAAATCCGGTTCCTTTTGATGATTTATCAAAGGAAAGAAATGGTGAAAAAAGTGCAACTATTCGTGCAAGAGTGCTAAAAGCAAGACAGCTACAAATTGATCGGTATGAAGGGTTGAATATCCATTACAATGCACAGATCGGCACAAAAGAGTTAGATAAATTTTGTTCGCTCGATGAGCAATCGAAAAATTTAATAAAAATTGCGATGGAAAGATTGAACCTTTCTGCTCGGGCATATGATCGTATCTTACGTGTTGCTAGAACGATAGCCGACTTAGACAACGCCGAAAATATTAATAGTACGCACATTGCAGAGGCCATACAATATAGAAGTCTTGATAGAGATCAATGGGGATGAGATAATTTTTTTCGGAAGTTTTTTTTACATGCATGTTTATCAATAAAAAACAGGAAAAGCCTTCTTGGTCAAGAAGGCTTTTTTCATCATATTATTTATTGGGGAGTACTTATAAAAAGAAGTTTTCTTTATTGCCTGAATTTTTCTCTACGATTCTTTTTTTTGGATCAGTTCTCTTTCTCGGTCTTCATTCATTTTGTATGCGTGTAAAATATCTCTAACCAATTTGTGTCGAACTACATCTTTTTCGTCTAGATATACAAATCCTATATCTTTTACATTTTTCAGTATAGAAATTGCTTCCCGTAAACCCGACTTTTGTTTTGGTGGTAAATCTACTTGTTCTGGATCTCCAGTTATCATAAACTTAGAATTTTTCCCCATTCGAGTCAGAAACATTTTCATCTGAGAATGTGTGGTATTCTGTGCTTCATCCAGTATAACAAAAGCTTCATCGAGCGTTCGTCCTCGCATAAAAGCCAAAGGAGCTACTTCTATCACACCTTTTTCTATATAGGATGCTAGTTTCTCGAAATGGATCATATCTTTCAATGCATCGTATAATGGTTGCAAATAGGGATCTAGTTTTTCTTTGAGGTCTCCAGGTAAAAATCCTAAACTTTCTCCTGCTTCTACAGCAGGGCGTGTAAGGATAATTCGTTTTACTTCTTTGTTTTTCAGAGCTTGCACAGCCAAGGCAACGCCGGTATATGTTTTCCCAGTTCCGGCTGGCCCAATTGCAAAAACCATATCATTTTTATGCACTTTGCTTACCAATTCTTTTTGGCCAGGCGTATGCGCTTTGATGATTTTTCCACTTACACCATGTACAATAATATCATCGTGGATTACCATTTGTTTTTCTTCTTGCAAATCTGAAGTCATGATAATCTCTAGATCTCGATTAGAAAGTCGATTATAATGCTGTATATGTTTAATTATCTGTGCAGTTTTCTTTTCGAAAGTCTGTAGAAGTTCTTCATTTCCTACGACAGTAAGTTTTTTACCACGGGCAATAATTTTTAGTTTAGGAAAGTATTCTTTTATGCGTCTAAGGTGCTCATTATTGGCGCCATAAAAGTCTTGCGCATTAATTTCGGTAAGTTCTAATGTAATTTCTGTCAAAAGTGAATCATTTTTTTATTGTATCTAACACAAAAATAAGCAATATATTTGTTGTCTATTATAAATAAAATGTCAATAATAACATTAACTACTGATTTCGGACATAAAGATTACTTTGTAGCCTCGTTAAAAGGTCGTATTCTAAGTGAATTACCGGATAGTGTAATTGTTGATATTTCTCATGAAATAAGCCACTATGACATCACTGAAACGGCTTATATTCTACAAAAAGCTTATCCTAACTTTCCGAGAGGGACTATCCATATTGTAGGGGTAAATGCATTGTTACATCGCAAATACAAGCCAATGTGCTTTTTTTTTGATGGTCATTACTTTATAGGTGCTGATAATGGTTTTATTTCGTTGTTGTGTGATGATAAACTACCCGACGAAATTGTAGAAATCAATATTAATCCTGAAGCGATTGATGGGCTGAGTCCGGTAAAAGACATATTTATTCCGGTAGCTTGTCATTTGGCTCGTGGTGGTGTGATGAATTTGGTTGGCAATCCACGAACCGATTATTTAAAATACAATAATCTAAATCCGCTCTATCGTGATGATCGCATAATACAAGGAAATATCATTTACATTGATCATTTTGGCAATGCTATAACGAATATTACTAAAAAGTTTTTCGATCAACATGCACAAAATCGCAACTTTAGAATTAACCTGCGAAAAGAAAATTTTACAGCTATCGAAATCAATCAAATACATGATCATTATTTCGATATTGTTACCGATTTCAAAAAAGAAGTTTTTGTTAATGGTCGACCAATTTGTTTATTCAATAGTGCTGGCTCATTAGAAATCACCACCTACAACAGCAATCCGTCACAGTTTGCTCCTGCCAATGAATTGATGGGATTAAGAAAAGGTGACAACATTCTTATTGAGTTTATTGATCCTTAATATGCCTGCAACATAAATGGAATACAATTACCTGATATATAAAGCATTACACGTTATTTTTGTCGTTAGTTATTTTGCTGGACTTTTCTATATTGTCCGACTAATGATTTATCATACCGACACACAAGAACTCCCCTCTCCGGATAAAGAAATTCTACAAAAGCAATTTACTTTTATGGAGAAAAGGCTATGGAATGTTATCACTGTGCCTGCTTTTATAATTCTTGTAGTAATGGGTCTAAATATGCTGTATAAGCATCCTGGTCTGATGAATACGCTTTGGATGAAATTCAAGCTTATTATGGTTGTTTTGCTTTTTATTTATCATTATTGGTGTTGGAAAACATTACGAGAAATACAAAACAATATTTTCCGTTATACTTCTGTTCGACTACGAATGATGAATGAAGTTGCAACTATTATTCTCTTTGCAGTCGTATTTGCGGTAATCCAAAAAACAGATTTTGCCAAAAATTGGGTTTGGGCAGTAATTAGTTTTTTTGGAGTTGGAATTCTAATCATGGCGATTGTGAAAATTGTCAATCGGCACAAAAAATAAAATCTATCTATGTTTACCATTTATAAGAAAGAAATTTCACATTTTTTTTTAGGTTTCACAGCCTATATTGCCGCCTTTGTTTTTATACTAATTTGCAGTTTATTTCTTTGGTTTTTCGATCAAGAATACAATATTTTCCAAAGCGGATTAGCTTCTCTCAACCCTTTCTTTATTATCGCTCCGTGGGTATTTCTATTATTAATCCCTGCCCTGACCATGAAACTCATTGCAGAAGAACAAAACAACGGAACCCTTTTGTGGCTATTTACGCAACCTATAAACACACAACAAATCGTACTAGGAAAATTTTTCGCCGTTTTATCGGTACTTGTTTTTTTGCTGGTGCTGAGTTTTGTCTATGTTTATAGCCTACAGCAATTGGTAATACCAGAACAAAACATCGATTACGGCATTCTTTTTTCTGCCTATATCGGTATATTTTTGATCGGGACACTATTCACTAGCGTCGGTCTCCTCTCTTCTTCGCTAAGCAACAACCAGGTCATTGCCTTTGTTTTGGCCGTGTTTATTAACTTTATTCTCTACTTCGGATTACAAGGTTTGGCATCTTATAATTTATTAGGGAACATCGATTATTATGTACTAAAAATGAGTGCTCAAACGCATTTCACATCTTTCCTAAAAGGCGTAATCGATACGCGATCGTTCTTGTATTTTATTATACTTTCTACATTTTTCATATTCGCAACTATGCAAATTATCGAACTCAAAAAAAGAAAATCATAATGAAAAAATATCGTTCTTTTCTCTACATTATCGGTTTACTTTTGATCTGGATAGTAGGATTTTTTGTTTTTCATCGATACGATCTTACGCAAGACAAGCGATATACATTAAGCTCGACATCTGAAAGTTTGATACAAAGTCTAGATTCTCCTTTGCATATCGACATATTACTTGGTGGAGAACTCACCGCAGACTACAGAAATTTACGCAATGATATTCAGTTTTTATTAGACGAGCTACAAGAACGCAATAAAAACTTAACCTATACTTTCCTCGACCCGATAGATATTTCTGAGACCGAAAAAGAAGAAGCTCACCTTTCTCCCGCTCCTATCAAAACTGACAAAGGTATCCTGAATGTTTACCCTTATGCGAAGATTTCTTATCAAGAAAAAACTCGTTGGATGGAAGTCTTGATCAATGATCCATCGATTACTTTCGAGAGTTTGCCACAAGCTTCATCCGAAAAATTAGAATATCTTTTTGCCGATAAAATTCAACAAATCACAAGTAAAAACAGAAAAAAAGTTGGTTTAATTGTCCATCATGATGAATTACCCGAAAACAAAATAGATGGTTTTGGACGTGCTTTGGCGGATAAATATGACGTGGGTGTGTACCTGAACCCAATCATTAATAAAAGTATGACATTGCAAGCATCCGATCTCGATAGTCTTCGGAAATTCGATGCGTTGGTAATCGCAAAACCTACCCTACCTTTTACCGAGATGGACAAACTGGTGCTTGACCAATACATTATGCATGGCGGAAAAACACTCTGGGCAGTAGAAACAGTCGATGCAGAAATGGATTCTATTTTCCGAAGCGGAAAAATTGTGGCTTTCCCCCGAGATTTACAGCTCAATGATTTTCTCTTCAATTACGGAATACGTATTCATCCAATGATTATCAAAGATCTTAACGGCTCGCCAATTGTGCTTGCCGATGGAGAAACTGCCGGAAACACAAGTTACAATTATTATCCGTGGCCATATTTCGAATTGGGCACAAGAGCAGAAGATAACCCTATAACACAATCGATTGATCCTGTATTATTTCAGTTTGCAAATCCGATCGAGATAATTCCCAATAAAAACATCAAACCAACTGTACTTTTAGCAAGTTCGGCACAGACCACCCTAAAACCTGCACTCAATTTTATCCAATTAAACGAAGTCAATATCGAGAACCCTGAAGAGTATAAAATGGGTAGAATTCCGATGGCAGTTTTGATAGAAGGAGATTTCTCTTCTGCGTATGCGATGCGCTATGAGCGTAAAGAATTCCCGAATTACAGAGGGGCAACAAAAGACGGCAAAATGGTTGTTATTTCTGACGGTGATGTTCTGAAGAATAATCTTTGGCGAGGTATGCCAATGCGCTTAGGAGAGGATAAATACTCGATGCGTCCAGACAACCCAAATATGCCACCCAAAACTTATGCGAACCAAACATTTTTGATGAACACGATGGACTATTTATTGGGAAATGAAGACTTCTTGGCGTTGAGAAATCGACAACTTCAGACCCCGAAATTGAGTGAATCGAAAGTTGTATTGGAAAAGAAAAGTTGGCAAATGAAAAACCTTTTAATCCCTACCTTTATTATTCTTTTGGTTGGAGCGCTTGCTAATTGGTACCGAAAAAGGAAATATACACGCCTCTAATTCACCTTACCAAAACTCTGTTTTTCTATAGCCGAAAATATTTGCTTCTAAAAACATTTAAGAATTAAAAATAAATATATTTTATAAAATAAAAAAACCTCGTTTTCCAAGAAAACGAGGTTTTTTGTTTTGGTATGTAAGAGGATTATTCGTTGTGCATAAAAGCTTGTTTTTGTAATAAGCGCTCTTCACTCTCAACGTGTGCGTCATCTGGGATACAACAATCAACCGGACAAACAGCGGCGCATTGAGGCTCTTCGTGGAAACCTTTGCACTCGGTACATTTATCGGGTACGATGTAATATACTTCGTCGCTTATAGGCTCTTGAACAGCATCAGCATCAAACGTAATTCCATCTACATTAACAATGGTACCTGTAAGACTTGTGCCATCAGAGTACTTCCAATCGACTGCAGCTTCATAAATTGCATTATTCGGACATTCTGGTTCACAAGCTCCACAATTGATACATTCATCGGTAATAATAATAGCCATCTGTTCTGTATTTAATTCTTAAATTTGCATTTACAAAATTACTACTAATTTTATAAATTATGACATTAAACCAAAGGATTTCGGCTTTTGATGAACTAGGTCAGTTTTTTAATTTCCTAACTCGAGAGGAACAACCTAAAAACGAACAACTGTTGCATAAATTTTTGTACTGGAAAGAGGATGCAAATTTAGCATGTAGAGATGCAGAAGCACACAACAATTGGTTTACACAAGAAAATATACACTTTGCCATGCAAAACTGGGCAGATGCATTAACTGAAAAGAATTTATCCGATTGGATTACTCTTTACTCTTTGCCCGATACACCTAAAAATGTCGGAATTATCATGGCTGGAAATTTACCTTTGGTCGGATTTCATGATCTTTTGTCTGTGGTACTTTTTGGTCATCGTGCTTTGGTGAAACCTTCTTCTAAAGACGAAAAACTGCTCGATTTGGTGATTCACTATTTACAATCGATTGATGAAGAATTTAAAAATCGAATCCAAAAAGTAGAGCGTTTAGAAAATTTCGATGCGGTGATTGCAACCGGAAGCAACAATACAGCGCGCTATTTCGAACATTATTTTTCTCAGGTTCCGCATATTATCCGAAAAAACAGAACGTCGGTTGCTGTACTTGATGGAAGTGAAAGCAAAGAAGATTTAATGCGTTTGGGGGAAGATTTCTTTAGATACTTTGGATTAGGTTGTCGGAATGTTACAAAAATTTATACCCAAAAAGAAACTCAAATTCAGGAATTGATAGAAGTTATTTTTCCTTGGGGCGAAAACATCGTACAACAAACTAAATATGCAAATAATTACGACTATAACCGTGCAATTTATTTATTGAGCAAAGATAAATTCTACGATAATAATTTTGTTTTGATCAAAGAAGATGAAGCTCTTCACAGTCCGATTGCAGTTTTGCATTATGAATTGTACGATGATTTAGAAGACGTGAAAACGACGCTAAAAAATCACGAAGAAGAAATCCAATGTGTGGTAAGTAAATTAAACTTGGATAATCGTGTTGATTTTGGACAAACCCAACATCCTACCTTGACTGATTATGCAGATGGTATAGATACTTTGGCATTTCTGAGTAAGATTTAAATAATATCCAACCAATATAAATAAGCTATGATCTAACGAATAGCTTATTTTTTTTTGACTAATTTTCACCAAACATTCTTCCTCTGCAAGAAGAAACACATCGATATGAGAAAGAAAAACTCATAGCGCAAATCGAAGCTTGTTCATCTGCCGCGTTGCGGTAGGAGATAAAAAAAACTCTAAAAATTGAACCGTGTCGTCAACATCACTTGTGTTGGGCGCAATTGATACTGATAATGCATTTGGTAATATTGATCGAATTGAGTTTGATTGAACACCTTTTCATTGAACAAATTGTAAACACTTAGCTCGACATCAATTTTTCTTTTTTGCATTGTATAGCGATAGGTAAAATCACCCAATAGCGTGTTAGACTTATGGGGACGAGTGTTTTGAACATAATCCATTCGTAGGGTTAAATTATGCTGAGGATGCGGAAAATAATGCAACGATGCTTGATGGTTTTGTTGAACTACCTTCGAAGTTTGATTGGTTAAACGATGATTATTTTGCGACCGACTGTAATCATAAGTCAGGGTAAAACTTGAGAAATATCTAAATTTGAGACCTGCGCCCATTGTGAGAAAATGATGCAAACCATCCACCAAATCTTCATTCAACAAATGTTGCCTCTTCACATTACTGTACCTGGCATTCAACTCAAAACTTGTTTTATATTGGGAAATCTTTGAACTGAAATTGTGGTTCGTTTTGTAATTTTTCTTTGCCACAGCTTCAACCATCGACGATGCATTTTCATCAAAAAGGTAACGGTAAATCAGATCGTTTTGATTCCAATCGAAAGCGTAGATTAAATGAAAAAAACGAGAGCGTATGGGATTTTCGTACTTCAATCGTAGATGGCTATGCCAACTTTCGGTTTCATTCAATTCACTCCAGTTCTTACGCAAAGTATTGTAGTTGTAGAGAATATATCCACGATGGAAATTCAGAGGATTTCCAAAATTCGCAAGGTAAGCATTGTTCAGGTTGAGGTTCCAATAATTGCTGAGATTGTAATTAAAATTCAAACGAGGTTGAAGAAATACTTTGGCATATTCTGTATCCAAATCGTTTATATTATCCTGATTGCTGAGGTTGTAATAATGTAAAGGCAACACCAATTGCGAACGAAAATCCCCTTTTTTGTATTCAAGGCTGTTTTCAAAATTAGGACGCAAAACTTTCCATTGATTATTGTTCGTAAATTCTGAATTATTGAAAGTTTCATTGGTAGAAAAATCACTTTTCAATTCATACCAAGTGTACTCCATTCCAAGCTTAGATTGCCAAGTCAATGTTCTTGTCAGACGTTTGGTAAATTCCGCCGAATGATTGGTTTTCATACGTTTGTACAACAAATTTTGTGTGGCTAAATCATAGGCCTCTTCATCGTTGACAACATCGATGAAAACACCCGGCTTAATGGACAATTGTTCGTGGTAATCTTTGTAAGCGATCAACGATTTGAAGGTAACCAATTGTTTGCCAAATGTTTTAATCCAATTCAGTTGATTCGAAAATTCTTTGTTGGGTTTTGACAACAATTGGTCTACAAATTCAGAATTTGCAGTCAAATATCCATGATCGCGGTGCCAATCCCTTTGAACTCTAAAATATTTTGGAAATAATTTTTCTGGGTGTTTTGTTGTAAAGTGAATTTGGTTTTCAGGGTTTCGCGCTGATAATTATTGCGTTTCAGTTCATTTAGCACAAGATTTCCTGTTGGTAAAAAATACTCGATATGCGTATCGCCTTGGTGTTGTTGATAATCGTTGAGATAATCAACATTCACTCGCAATTCAATATCTTTTTTTATGCGAATCAATTGATTCCAAGTACCCAAGGTTGCCGCATTATGTAGTCATCGCTTGGATTCGAAATGTGGGGTTTGCACTCCTGCAATCGACAACCAACTGTTGTTGACGTATTTTTCATTATCATTCAACAAATCCTCCAACGACAATACATTGATTTGACGTTGAAGATTTTCACCTCTATTGTTGGATTGAATGGATGCCAAAACCTGTTGATTTTTGGTAAACATCATCGGCGTTAAATTGACTTGATACAAAGTAGGTGAAAAACCTGCGCCAATTTCTGCCTTTCCCGAATACGTCACTTTATCTTTCAGCTTAATGTTCAGCGCCGCTCTAGAACTGTACACCAAACTATCTAAAATCTTCACCGGTTGATGATTCTCTAAGATTTGAACCTTATCTACTGCATCGGCACTCATATTTTCGTTAGCCAGTGCGTATCGTCCGCCCAACAAATCCAAGCCTTCGATGTAGTATTTGTTGATAGGCTCACCTTGATACAAGATTCGACCTGAAGATTCGATTTCTATACCAGGCATTTTTTTGATGACATCGGCAATGCTGCGGTCTTGTATATCTTTGAAGTTGCTAACATCGTACGCAATGGTGTCGCCCCGTTTTCGAATGGGCGATGCCTTGATTTTCACTTCTTGGAGTTCGATGGGTTTTTCGGTCAAAACAAAGTCAAAATGTTCTGACGATTCGTTTATTAAATCCGACACAAATGCATAATTGAATGCCCTTACTTTTACCTCGTACAATTCATGTATCGACTCCTCCAACCACAAGGTGTATTTGCCATCTTTATCCGTAATAGCAAACGCAAGAGTTAGATCTTGATCAATGGGCGATATGATTACATTGGCGCCTGCAATGGGTTTCCCCTCTTCGTTTTTTATGCTTCCTGATACAGAAAGCTGAGCAAAGAGTTGCGAGGCAATGAAAAGTAAGACGATGAATAAGTTTAGTTTCAAAAGATGTTAAAATAATGCGATGGTTAATATATTTAAAGATTAGAAATTATACCCCAAAATAGTTTCATTTTATTTCAATCTTAATTTTAAATCCTTTTCTATAAAGTTGTTGTTCTTTTCAATCACACGCAATTTTCTTTGAAGAAAATCATTTTCATTCTGTACAGAAAACTTTATAAAGTTTAACGACTCCAAAGGATTTGCTTCATATTTTGCAACAAAGTCCGTGTAATCTTTCTTGCTGATGTGATACGTTTTTTCTGACACATGAAATTCAGGTTGATAGTTTAACTTTTTCAACCCTTTCAACTCATAACTAAAAAAGCGTTCACTGTCTTGTACTTTGACAATCAAGCCTGGTAAACCATGAAATTTGTAAGGTCCATACGACAAAGGAATGTCTTCGGTGTACCAAACCTCCCATTTTCTACCAAATGCTTGTACTTCTGCTTTTTGAATGTTGTATCCCAAAAAAACCTCTCGTTCATTGGATAATTTCCATTCCAAAAGCTCCATTTGGTCGTCGAAAGAAAATTTGGTAGGTCCCAAGGTAGTATGTATCGTATAGTTATCTTTTCCTCTAGCATGAATAATTCTGTACCTAAGGTCTGTTTTGGGTATTCCTTGATTTATCGCATCTACCTTTATCACACCGTTCACAGCATTCTTCAAGACAAAGTTGTTATTTGTTCTGTGATGATGAATAGAATCTCTAATGTATAAATTTTTACCTATGAAAACAGTTTGCTCAGGTAAAATATAAAGTTGCATCGTTTCCGATTTCACATTATTTCGATTCAACGAATCTTCCACAAAGGTATATTCGTATTCAACAAGTATCTCTTGGTTGTGTTGACTAAAAACCAATGTAGTAAATAATGCAAATAGTAGTATAGAATATTTTTTCAGCATAATCATTTATATAATCCTTTCACAAAATAAGTAGCGAATTAATTTAATCTTCACACATCCACTCTCCAAAATCGGCAACCTCTTCAGTATTGATCGGTGTACCTTCAAATTCACAAAAGGTTCCAACTATACCACATGGGCCTTCTACTTCAATACATATAGATTTCAGGAGGGTCTAATTTTACATTTTCTACATTTGCTAATGCAAATGTTCCAAATAATAATAACGCACCAGCGAAAATCATTTTTTTCATTTGTTTAATTTTTTATTATTAATGATTTGTATGATGATTTTTTAAAGCTAGAATTTCCTTATCAACATGTTAATGTCATTACAATAATAATAATAATAAACCAATTTTAGTAAATCATTAACGTTTAAAAGCGAATACGTTACACACAAAAAAGCCTCCGTAAAGGAAGCTTAATTGGTATTTAATAGTTCTAAAATTTTATTTCACCTGTTTGAAGAACGAATCCACAAACTCCATTTTATTAAAGGCTTGTAAGTCATGAATACCTTCGCCAACTCCTATGTACTTTACAGGGATTTTGAATTGGTCAGAAATTCCAATCACTACGCCCCCTTTCGCTGTACCGTCTAATTTGGTCACAGCCATAGAAGTCACTTCAGTAGCTTGGGTAAATTGTTTGGCCTGCTCAAAAGCATTTTGCCCAGTAGATCCATCGAGAACCAACAAAACTTCGTGCGGTGCATCTGGAATTACCTTTTGCATTACGCGTTTTATTTTGGTCAGTTCATTCATCAAATTTACTTTATTATGTAATCGTCCTGCAGTATCTATCAACACCACATCGGCTTTTTGTGCAACAGCAGATTGTACTGTGTCGTAGGCAACAGAAGCAGGATCAGACCCCATTGCTTGTTTCACGATAGGTACATCTGCTCTTTCGGCCCAAATCACCAACTGATCAACAGCTGCAGCACGAAACGTATCAGCCGCCCCTAAAACGACTTTCAATCCTTTGGCTTTGAATTGTGCGGCTAATTTCCCGATTGTGGTCGTTTTACCAACTCCGTTCACCCCGACTACCATAATAACAAAAGGGTGATCTTTTTTAGGAATCTGGAATCCGTCTGTATCGTCTATATTATTTTCTGCTAAAAGTCCAGCTATTTCTTCTCTAAGAATTTTATTCAGTTCGGAAGTTGAAACATATTTATCACGAGCAACGCGTTCTTCTATCCTTCGAATAATGTTCACCGTGGTTTCCACACCAACATCCGAAGAGATTAGTACTTCTTCTAAATCATCTAAAACCTCATCATCTACTTTAGATTTACCTACGACTGTGCGAGAGATTTTATCGAATAGAGATTGTTTAGATTTTTCTAAACCTTCATCGAGTTTTTCTTTGCTTTCTTTACCAAGTATTTTTTTGAACCAGCTCATGTAGAAACGCTATTTAGACTACGAATATAACTAAACTAATGCACAAAAAAAAGCCGCCAATTGAGGCAGCTCTAAAAACCTTTAAATATATACTACGCTGATTACTTAGCGAAGAAATCACCAGTAGTATCAGCTGCAACAACTTTTTCTACAAAAATGTAAGCTCCTGTTTTCGGAGATTTTACCATTTTGATTACTTTAGTCATTTTTTTAGACCCTGTTTGTAGGGTTGCTACCGTCTTTTTTGCCATTGTCTAAAATTTTATTATTTGATCTCCTTATGAAGAGTATATTTTTTCAACACTGGGTTGTACTTTTTCAACTCAATACGATCCGGTGTATTTTTTTTGTTCTTAGTAGTGATATAGCGAGACATACCTGGCATACCACTTTCTTTATGCTCTGTACACTCTAAAATTACCTGTACTCTATTACCTTTCTTTGCCATGGCAGTTTTTTTTATTTAATTAAACCTTCTTTACGTGCACGCTTAACTGCTTCATCAACACCTAATTTGTTGATCGTTTTCAAACCATTTGCCGAAACGCGCAATGTTATCCATTCATCTGCTTCTGGCAAATAAAATCTCTTCTTAAACAAATTCACTTCAAAAGTGCGTTTTGTTTTATTATTAGCATGAGAAACTTTATTTCCTACTAATCTTCTCTTACCTGTAATTTGACAAATCTTTGACATCTTTCCTCTTGTCTTATTTTTAAACGGAGTGCAAAGTAACAAAATATTTATTACTTTAACAACGTTTTTGTTAGTTATTTATTAAAAATTTTTCTTTTATTTCCTGTAAGTAGCCTCTGAGCTATGGTATAGGCTAAAATAATCCCCATTACCAATAATCCTATACGTGCTAAATAATCGCCAAAGGTACTATAAAAAGTTAACTTTTCATTCTTTTTTACGATTCCTTTTAAAGCTCCCCGTTCACCATACGGGATAAAAGACTCAATATCACCACGTTGATTAATAAATCCAGAAATTCCAGAGTTGGCAGAACGTACGATACTTCTTCTATTTTCGATTGCTCGCAAATTGCCATATAACAGTAATTGTCTATGTCCATCGGTGTTATCCCACCAAGAATCGTTGGTCATCGTAAAGATAACATCTGCTCCTTTTTTCACATAATCGGTTACGTATTCACCATAAATAGATTCATAACAAATAACAGGTGCCACAACCGTAGAGTCGATCGAATTTCTAAAGACACTTGCATGGGGCTGCGTTCCTAGCGTTTTTACAGTCCCACCAAAATTCAACATAATATTTCCTAAAATAGGACGGAGATATTTAATATACGGGAAATGTTCTACGCCTACTACTAATTTCGATTTATGATAAAAGTCTAACTCGTCTTTTGCATTTACTTGAATAGCCGAATTAAACGCATCGTAATACAGCATCGTGTTTCCGTATAAAGATGCAGTTTCTGTTGCTAATTCCTTCATCGGATAAACACGCATCAATTCTGCACCTGTTACTACATTTATTTTCGGATGTTCTTTTGTCCAATCTCTCAATTGTAGAATCAGCGGATCGTGTTCTATTTCATCCAACACAAAACCTGGCCCCGAACCCGGAATGGCTGTTTCTGGACCTACTACATAACGTGTTTGTGGGGTTACTACTTTGTCTGCTAACTGGATCAGTTCTTGATAAATAACAAAACGATCCTTTTGATACTTTTCGGTATATGGATCCAAAGCAGGTTGTAAGACCACAGCCTCTACTTCTTCGCCTTGTTCTGTATAGTTGTGGTACATAAAATACGAAAAAGCAATCGGAAGCCCAATCCATAATCCTGCATACATTAGCAGTTTTCTGAAATATTTTTTATCTTTTTTATTCTTATAAGCTGTGTAATAATAGAACACGATAAGATTGACAATCAATACCCAAAGCGTTCCACCAAAAACTCCTGTATACTCGTACCATTGAACCCATTTATAATACGAAGCAAAGGCATGCCCAATATTAAACCAAGGCCAAGACAACTCCCAATTGAGATGAAATTTCTCGAATGACATCCATACTGCGGGTAAAAAAATCATTCCATAAAAATTCCCCGCCTTTGTTTTCACAAAATGATACAATACAAAAACGATGCTCATCAATAAGCTGTTAGCTAAAACCGGTACCAAATAGGCAACCCACGAATCATGCAAATTACCATCTGCATCGTATTGTTGAGCATAATGCAACCACCAAATAACAATTGCATTCCATATAAAAAATGCTAAAAAACTCAACCCAAAAATCGACCAAGCTTTCTTCTTATATTGTAATCTTTGCGTTATCCGATGTTCGGCCAACAACAAAGGTACAAAACCAAAAAAAATCAACAATGGAAATCCTTTAGAAGGCCAAGCCAATGCCAAAAGTAATCCGGTAGCAATCGCGTAAAGAAGATATTTTCTCATATCAAAAATTTACAATTTCTTTTTGCTCATCATTCTAGCAAGCCTTGCAAAATTAGCAACTTTGCTCGAGATATTATAGAAATGGTTTTCGGTAGAATGAGATATTTACAATATAATTAACAACTATCCCGCAAAAATAATCCTGCCGAAATATTATTTTTACGCACAGTAAATATTTGATATATGAAAATAAAACCTACCATATACCCTTATTTTCTTGGTTTTTCTCTCCTTGCTATCACACCAAGTTGTGCACAAAAAACAGAGAATCAATCTGTAATAGAGGTTGACAATACTCAAACCCTCGATACGGTAAATATAGAGCAACAACATTTTAGTATGGATGAATTAATAGGGAAAAGTAAATTAGATTTGGTAGGAAAAGATTATCAACTACGACCGGAAGTCGCCAAAGCATTCGAAGCCATGAGCCAAGAAGCTCGAAAAGCGGGCTTCAGAATCGTAGTGGTTTCGAGTTATCGGAATTACAATTATCAAAACGGTATTTGGGAGCGAAAATACAAAGCAAATATTAGCAAAAAAATGAAGCCTATTGATAATTTGAATAAAATCATCGAATATTCGACTATTCCTGGAACATCTCGTCATCATTGGGGAACAGATTTGGATATTATCGACATTAGCAAAGGCTACCCAAAAGATCCGCTGAACGAAAAACATTTTAATGAAGGTGGACAAATGCACGAATTCAAAAAATGGTTGGATGAAAATGCAGAAAATTTTGGTTTTTACTTGGTCTACACCAACGCAACAGACCGTAAAGGTTTCCGTTACGAACCTTGGCATTTTTCTTATAAAGCAATCTCGAAACCAATGCTGGCTGCCTTTAAGAAACTAGACATCAAAACTATATTGCAAAATAATCTTTTGATGGGAAGCGAGAATTTTAGCGATGAGTTTATCCAGAAATATATCAACGAGAATATTTTCGATATCAATCCAAGTTTGCTACCCTAATTAGTATTTCATCCAAATATAAACGATCGAAAACCCATCTCGACCCAAAACGCAACATTGTCTTTTTGGCAGGCTCAGTGGTTTGGATTAACTTTTGAATATTTCACTAAAAAAACTAAAAAATCATGAAGAATATTCTTTTAGAAAATTTTGACACACCTCCTTTCTCTAAAATACACCTAAACGATTATTTGCCAGCATTTGAGAAAAGTATCGAACAAGCGAGGGCTGAAATTTTGATCATTGCCGAACAAAAAGAATCTCCTACTTTTGAAAATACCATCGATGCTTTAGAAAATTCGGGAGTCCAACTCGACAAAATAAGCTCTATTTTTTTCAACCTAAATTCAGCCGAAACCAATGACGAGATGCAACAAATTGCACAAGAAATTTCGCCTTTATTGTCTGAGTTTTCGAATGATATTTTATTAAATGAACAATTGTTCGAGCGCATAAAAAAAGTGTACGAACAAAAAGATCAATTAGAACTTACAGACGAACAACGCTATTTACTCGAACAAAAATATAGAGCTTTTGCTCGAAATGGTGCCAACTTACCAAAGGAAAAACAAGTTGAATTAAAAGAAATCTCAAAAGAGTTAGCACAACTATCTCTAACATTCGGGCAAAATGTTTTGGCAGAAACCAATGCCTACACTTTGCATCTGACAAAAGAAGAAGACATACAAGGTTTGCCAGAAGCTGTGCTTGCTCAAGCAGCAAATACAGCAAAAGAAAGCGGAAAAGATGGTTGGATTTTTACACTTCAAGCACCTAGCTACATTCCTTTTATGAAGTACAACAAAAATCGTGAACGACGAAAAGAAATGTATTTAGCCAATGGAAAAAAGGCTTTTCAAGACAATGAATTCAACAATGAAGAAAACGTCAAAAAAATAATTACTTTACGTCAACAGCGAGCTAATCTCTTGGGTTATCCGACCCATGCAGCCTATGTACTGGAAGAGAGAATGGCTAAATCGCCCGAAAATGTTTTGTTTTTTCTTCATGACTTGTTAGGAAAAGCAAAGCCATTTGCCGAAAAAGAAATTGAAGAGTTGGCCGCGTATGCAAAAAAAACTGAGAATATCGACAAGCTAATGCCCTGGGATCACTCGTATTTTGCTGAAAAACTAAAACAAGAACGTTTTGATTTTTCCGAAGAAGAACTTAAACCCTATTTCAAATTAGAAAATGTTCTCGATGGTGCCTTTGCTGTTGCCAATAAGTTGTTCGGTCTTCGGTTTGAAGAGAATCATCAGGTAGATGTATACCATAAAGATGTACAAGTTTTTGATGTCTATCGCAACGATGAAAAAATTAGTTTACTGTATGCCGATTTTTTTCCTCGGGCCGGGAAAAGATCTGGTGCCTGGATGACTTCTTTTCAGAACGGAGGAGTAGTTAACGGTGAAAGAAAATTACCACAAATTTCGATTGTTTGTAATTTTACACCTTCTACAGACAGTCATCCATCGTTGCTAAACTTCATGGAAGTTACAACTTTGTTTCACGAATTTGGGCATGCTTTACATGGGATGTTGGTCAATACGCATTACCCAAGTTTAGCCGGGACTAATGTGTTTTGGGATTTTGTAGAGTTACCTTCTCAGTTCTATGAGAATTTTTGTTATGAGCCAGAAGCATTGCAACTGTTTGCAAAGCATTATCAAACAGGAGAGATTATCCCGCAAGAACTGATCGATAAAATGAAAAAAGCCGCAAACTTTCTAGAAGGTTATCAGACCATACGACAATTGAGTTTTGGGTTACTAGACATGGCATATCATGCTACGTCGGACACAATTAAATCGTCGATAGAAGTCTTCGAAAAGGAATCATTCGCAAGCACCCAGCTATATCCTATCGTTGAAAATACAAATATGAGTGTTTCGTTTTCACACATTTTCCAGGGCGGGTACTCTTCTGGTTATTACTCGTACAAATGGGCAGAAGTCTTAGATGCAGATGCGTTTGCTTATTTTAAAGAAAATGGGATTTTCAACCAAGAAATTGCACAAAAATTTTACACTTTATTGTCGAGTGGCGGAACGGTAGATCCTATGACATTATACGAAAATTTTAGAGGTCAGAAACCAAGCAACGAAGCTTTACTAAAAAGAGCTGGATTGGTCTAAATTCTTCTTTTACAAAGAATTGCTATAAAACACTAGCCTTGTTTATAAGTAACAAGGCTTTGTTGTCTTATCTGATTTTTTTTGATGCGAAATTTTTCTGGCTAATTTTTCTAGAGTTGGTAAAGATAAAATTAGAGAAGGACTCTCTTCAGTATCCGAAGTTTGTGAGAATAATTTTGATAATCGGTATTGAAAATTCCGTTCGAATCCAGAGGGTCAATTCTTACTTTTCCATGTGCATGGATAATTTTTTTATCCTCTAAAACAATACCGACATGGATAATTTTTCCATCGGCATTATCAAAAAAAGCTAAGTCTCCTGCTTCGGCTTCTTCTAAGAAATTCAGCACTTCTCCCATTTCGGCTTGTTGATATGCATCTCTTGGCAAAGCTACTCCAGAAAGCTTATAAACTTGTTGCACCAAGCCCGAGCAATCGATACCATAGGTTGACTTACCTCCCCACAAATATGGTACGTTGAGATAATTTTTGGCGATATAAGGAATAGAAGATTTAGGCTGAGTATCTGTTGCTGCCTCCCCTAAATAGTCAAAATATTTTCCTCCAAAATGAATTTTACCTTCTTGTAAATTTAGCAAAACCGCTCCCAAAGGCAAAGTCAACGGCAAGCCTTCTTCGATAGCAAAATTGAATGTTTCGCTTGCAAAAAAAGTTGATTGCAAGTGATAATATTCTTTTTCTTCTATAAAAAGTATTTGTTTAGGATCTACAAAACCCTCGTAACTATCAAAAGCATTTCTTATTTTTAACCATTTTTTTTCGGTTCGTAGAACTTCTACTTTTTCACCAAAAAGCAATTGCGTCACCATTTCTGATGAATCTGAATTTGATGCACGTACTGGCGCAACACTCACTCGACAAACCCCAAAATTCATTTTTTTCGTATTAAAGTAATACCATCACGAACAGGCAAAATTAAACTTTCTACACGGCTATCTTTGACAACTCTTTCGTTAAGATCTCTAAGAATTACTGTTCGTTTATCGTTTGCATTTTCATCATACACTTTTCCGTACCATAGCACATTATCCATCAAAATCACGCCACCATTTCGCAATAAATCTATCGAGCATTCATAGTATTCGGGGTAGGTTTGCTTGTCTGCATCAATAAAAACAAGATCGAGACTTTCTTTTTCGATAGTCTTCATTTGCTCTAAAGCAGGGCCGATTCGATATTCGATTTGATTTTTATAGGGAGACCTTTCAAAATACTTTTCACCAATATATTTTAGTTCGTCATTGATATCGAGGGTAATTATTTTACCATTTTCTGCCAAACCTTCTGCCAAACACAAGGTTGCATAACCCGTAAACGTACCAATTTCGAGTATAGTTTTGGGTTGAATAAGCTTAGAAATCATACTCAATATCCGCCCTTGATAATGCCCAGACGCCATGTGAGGTTGGGTGGTTGCCTGGTGGGTTTCTATCATTAGTTCTCGCAACAAATCGGGCTCTTCATTGGTATGCTTTTCTAAATATTGATTAAGGTTTGGATCTATTTCTATCATGAATCAAAAATAATAATATTTATATACAATTAGACGCTTTCTGATTATTTTACTTTATTACGTGATTCGATAAATGTTCTGTTGTTTATCGTTTCGTAATAAAAAACAGTGAAAATTCTCTCTCACTGTTTACCTGTTTTGCATAATCTGGTTACTGTTAGTTTTGAGCATCTTTTAATATACTTTCGATAATCGTAGGATCTACAAGTGTCGAAGTATCACCAAAGTCATTGACATCGTTGGATGCAATTTTCCGTAGGATTCTTCGCATGATTTTGCCACTTCTTGTTTTAGGCAAGTCTGAAACAAATTGTATTTTATCTGGTTTGGCAATCGGACCTATTGTTTTGGATACCAATTCTTTGATTTCTATTTCCAGTTCTTCAGTTCCTTTTTGTTTATCATGTAAAATGACGTAAGCATACAGAGCATTCCCTTTCACATCGTGCGGATATCCTACCACAGCACTTTCGGCAATTTTTTCGTGTTCATTGATTGCATTTTCTATCGGTGCTGTACCTAAATTATGTCCAGAGACTATCACTACATCGTCTACTCGACCGGTGATTCGGTAATTTCCCATTGCGTCGCGGTAAGCGCCATCTCCCGTGAAATAGTATCCAGGAAAGGTAGAGAAATAAGTTTCTTTGTATCGTTGATGATCGCCATATACGGTTCTTGCAATGGATGGCCAAGGGAATTTTATTGCCAAACGACCTTCGGCTTTTTCTGCTTTTTCATCATCTAGAACATTTCCATTTTCATCAATCAAAACAGGTTGAACACCGGGTAATGGTAAAGTTGCAAAAGTAGGGCGAGTGGGGGTTATCCCTGCTAAAGGAGAAATCAGGATAGAACCTGTTTCGGTTTGCCACCAAGTATCTACTATGGGTGCGTTCCCTTTCCCGATATGATCATTGAACCAGTGCCAAGCTTCTTCGTTAATGGGCTCTCCTACAGAACCTAGTACTTTGATAGAAGATAAATCGTACTTGTTGACATACGAAATATCTTGTTTTGCTAAGGAACGAATTGCTGTTGGTGCTGTATAGAAATGGGTTACTTTTAATTTTTCTACAATTTCCCAAAATCGTCCATAATCTGGATAACTCGGGATTCCCTCGAACATTACGGTTGTTGCTCCACACAAAAGCGGACCATATACAATATAACTATGGCCAGTTATCCAACCGATATCGGCTGTACACCAGAAAATATCCTGATTATCCATCTGAAAAATATTATCGAAACTATATGCAACTTCGACCATATAACCGCCGCATGTGTGTACCATGCCTTTTGGCTTTCCTGTAGAACCCGACGTGTATAAAATAAATAAAGGGTCCTCGGCATCCATAATTTCTGCCGAACATTCGGCGTCTACTTTATGCATTTCATCTATCCAAAATTTATCACGTCCGCCTACCATAACTGTTGGCTCGATTGCACGACGGTACACAATAACAGATTGTATTGAGGGTGTATCTTTCAGTGCCTCGTCGCAAATAGCTTTTAGATTTACCGATTTCGTTCCTCGAAAGACTTCATTGGCAGTAATCAATACTTTGCATTGTGCATCGTTTATTCTGCTTGCGATTGCCGAACTCGAAAAGCCAGCAAAAATTACAGAGTGTACTGCACCAATTCTTGCGCAGGCGAGCATTGCAATGGCTAATTCTGGAATCATTGGCATATAAATACATACACGATCACCTTTTTGCACACCATTATTTTTCAGCACGTTAGCAAACTTACATACTTGGTAATGCAATTGTTTATAGTTTATGATTCTGGTTTCTTCTAATGGATTATTTGGTTCCCAAATGATGGCAGTTTTGTTTCCGTTGGTGACCAGTTGTTGGTCTAATAGATTTTCGGTAATATTAAGTTTCCCGTCTAAAAACCATTTGAATTCGGCTTTATCAAAATCATATTCCAATGTTTTTGACCATTTCTGATGCCAGTAAAATTTAGAAGCAATTCGATCCCAAAAAAAATCTGGTTTTTGTACACTTTCTTGATAAGCCTTTTTATAATCCATATACGTTTTGATACGGACATCTTTTATATTATTCATTTTTTGCAAGTTTGATTTTGAATCAATATACAAAAAAAGCGTTGATAAAATAATGTCAACGCTATAAAAATTCTTGTTCTTTTCTCAGATTCTTTTCTGAGATTTTATTTTCCTTTGTAGGGGCTTGCATTATACATTTGTATTGCTTTTGGTAAAGATTCTCTAATTTTTGCAATACGCGTAGCATCGCTTGGGTGTGTACTGAAGAATTCACTTTGTTTCACGCCTCCACTTGCTTTTGACATTCTTTCCCAGAAGTTAATTGCTTCGTTAGGATCATAACCTGCCAACCCCATTAAATACAAGCCTGTTACATCGGCATCCAACTCCATGGTACGTGAATAACGTAATAATACAGTAGATCCACCGATACTATAAATAGAGCCTAATGCATTTGCCCATTGTGAGCCAGAAACTGCTGTTCCTAGTACTTGTCCTCCCATTTCGGTAAGCACTCTTTGAGAAACTTGTTCTGCACTATGACCTGCCAAAGCATGACCTATTTCGTGTCCCATAACGACTGCTAAACCTGTTGCATCCTTGGTTACTGGTAGAATTCCGCTGTATACTGCTACTTTACCCCCTGGCATGCACCAAGCGTTTATTTGTTTGTTATCTAATAAGGAAAACTGCCATTGATAGCCGTTCAATTGATTAGATATCCCTAATTCTTGATAATATTTTTCAGCGGCATATTTCAGTCGATTACCTACAGTTTGTACCATTTTTGCGTCGTTAGTTCCTGATATTACTTTCGATTCTTTTAGCACTTGATTGTATTGTGCAAAAGATTGTGGAAATAATTGGGCATTCGAGACGATGGACAATGATTTTCGTCCGGTTACAGGATTTGTAGCACATGATGCTATGAGTAATCCTGCACTAAGACTTAAAAAAAATTTCTTCATAGTAGTTTATTTTTATTTGCATTTTTTTTAGTTACCTATTTTTTTCTTTATTTCGTTCAGCTTCATCAATGCCTCTACCGGTGTTAGGGTATTTATATCTGTATTAATTAAATCATCACGAATTGCTTCTAGAATTGGATCATCTAACTGAAAAAAACTTAATTGCATATTTTGGTCAGATAATTGTTTTGTTCGATCGTTCATCGACTCACTTTGGTGCGATTTTTCGAGAACTTTCAGTATTTCTTCAGAACGTTTCACCACTGATTGTGGCATTCCTGCCATTCTCGCTACATGAATTCCAAAACTATGTTCGCTTCCTCCTGCCACTAATTTCCGAACAAAAAGAACTTTGTTTTTTAGTTCTTTCACACTGATATTAAAGTTCTTTATCCTTTCCATAGTCGCCGCCATTTCATTCAATTCATGATAATGAGTTGCAAACAAGGTTTTTGGACGGGTTGGATGGTTGTGCAAAAATTCTGCAATCGCCCAAGCAATCGATATTCCATCATACGTACTTGTTCCACGACCAATTTCATCTAATAAAATCAAACTTCGTTCCGAAATATTATTTAAGATACTCGCCGTTTCATTCATTTCTACCATAAAAGTCGATTCACCAGACGATATATTATCCGACGCTCCTACGCGAGTAAATATTCTATCTACAATCCCAATACTTGCCGAATCTGCAGGAACGTAACAGCCTAGCTGTGCTAAAATTACAATCAGAGCGGTTTGCCGAAGGAGAGCAGATTTACCAGACATATTCGGTCCTGTAATCATAAGTATTTGCTGATCTGTTTTATTGATTAAGACATCGTTTGGAACATATTCTGTTCCAGGATCTAGAAATTGCTCTATAACTGGGTGACGACCGTTGCGAATGTCCAAATCAAAACCATCATTAAGACTGGGTTTTTGGTATTGAAATCGAAATGCAATTTCTGCGAATGTAGAAACTACATCTAGAAAAGCAATTTGCTGTGCATTTTGCTGGATGGTATTGATTTTGGCAATTAGTTTTTCTATCAAATCTTGAAACAATTGAGTTTCGATTGCCAATATTCTTTCTTCTGCACCTAGAATTTGTTGTTCATATGTTTTCAGTTCTTCGGTAATATAACGTTCGGCATTGACCAAAGTTTGCTTCCGAATCCAATCAGAAGGTACTTTATCCTTGTGCGTGTTTCTTACTTCTATGTAGTAACCAAATACATTATTGAAAGCGATTTTTATAGAAGGAATTCCTGTTTTTTCTATTTCTCGATCACGCATTTTATCTAAAAAATCTTTCCCCGCATACTGAATCTCTCTCAAACGATCAAGTTCACTAGAAACCCCTTTTCTTATGACATTTCCTCGTGTAATGAGATGTGGTGGATCTTCAGATAATTGCTTATAAATAAAATCAGCAATCTGAGCTAGTTCGGTATCTGAAGAAAAAAAATGAGCAAGAATAGTGTTTATATGTTGGATACAGGTCGATTGTATCTCTGCAATTATCTTGAGACTATCGGCTAACTGCATCAATTGTTTAGGAGAGATTTTCGCTGTAGAGATTTTCGCTGCAAACCGCTCTACATCTGACAGTTGTTTGAGTTGATTTCTGATTTCATCTCTCAAAGCATCTTTTTTAAGCAAATATTCTACAAATGCTAATCGATTTTCGATGAGTTTTCGGTCTTTGAGAATCGTAACCATCCAGCGATTGAGTAAACGCCCACCCATTGCTGTAGTCGTTTGATTGAGAATATCGAGCAAAGAAACACCTTTGGGGTGTGCTGGTTGCACGAGCTCTAAATTGCGGATTGTAAAAGGATCCATCCAAACATATTGCGATAAATCTATTCTCTGAAGCCGTGTAAGATGTTTCAAATCAAAATGATGTGTATCGTCTAAGTAAGCAAAAATAACGCCAGCAGCAATAACTCCGAGCGAGGAATCATCCAGCCCAAAACCTTTTAATGAATTGGTTTGGAAGTGTGTTAATAATTTATCTAATGCATAATCTCTCTGGAAAGCCCAATCTTCTAACTGGAAAATATTTTTATTTTCGATAAATGGATAAACGGTTCTTTTTTGGGTAATGATTTCTGAAGGCTGGTAACTTTGTATGATTTTTTTTAATTCGACTTGCGATCCTTCGAATACCAAAAATTCACCAGTTGATAAATCGAGAAGTGCTGCACCAAAGAGTTTATCTTGATGATGAATGGCCATCAAAAAGTTATTTTTTTTTGCATTCAACACCTCATCATTCAGTGCAACTCCTGGGGTTACCAGTTCGGTAACTCCACGTTTTACAATTCCTTTGGCTGTTTTGGGATCTTCTAACTGATCACAGATAGCAACCCGTAAACCTGCCTTTACTAGTTTGGGTAAGTACGTATTGAGCGAATGATGCGGAAAACCAGCTAATTCTTTATCTTTTTCTGATCCATTGGCTCTTTTGGTTAGAACAATATCTAGGATATTAGCACACTTTATGGCATCTTCTCCAAAGGTCTCATAAAAATCTCCTACCCTAAAAAGCAATAAGGCATCGGGATATTTTGCCTTTATAGTGTTGTATTGCTTCATCAAAGGGGTTTCCTTTTTCTTCATTACTTTTGTCAAAAAATTATCGCTTACGTTAGCAAGCTAAGTTAAAAATTTTAGACGGATGAGAAAATTAAAATTAGAAGAATTGGGGCGTGTTTCGACAGAAGAATATAAAAATATCGAAAAAATTCCGGTTGTGGTTGTCCTCGATAATATCCGAAGTATGCACAATGTAGGGGCTGTTTTTCGTACAGCAGATGCTTTTTTGATTGAAAAAGTTTATTTGTGTGGAATAACTGCTACACCACCTCATAAAGAAATTCATAAAACGGCTATCGGTGCAACAGAAAGTGTTGATTGGGAATATGAAGAAAATGCCCTCAATTTAATTGAAAAATTACGCAAAGATAATTACTCTATTGTCTGTATAGAGCAAGTAGAAAACAGTATTTCTTTTCCGGAGTATGAGGTAGATCCTAGTAGGAAATACGCCATTGTAATGGGCAATGAAGTAGATGGCGTACAACAAGAAATTATCGATAAAACAGACGTTTGTTTAGAAATCCCACAATCTGGCACAAAACATTCGCTGAATGTTAGTGTATGTACAGGAATAGTTTTATGGAAATGGTACGAAGCTTTTCTACAAAAATAGAGATTAGGGTTAGAAATAAAATAAAAACGAGCAATTTACTGAGTAAATCGCTCGTTTTATTTATGTTTTAACGATAGTTTTATTTTTTCTCTTTAAATATTACTCGTCTATTTTCTAAGTTTTTCCATGCAGGACAATTTGTTGTAGGATTACATTCAGGGTGCTTTAACTCTGATTCTCCTTTACCGATTGGGAATAGTTGAGCTGAATTTACTCCTTTGTTTACCAAATAACGGACAACCGAAGCAGCACGTCTTTCTGATAAGTTTTGGTTATAAGCATCAGGGCCTGCAGCATCTGTATGTCCTTCTACCCAGAAATTATAATTCGGATGCTTCATGATAACTTCAGCAGCATTGTCTAATTTACTATAAGAAACCTGTCTAATTTTATCCGAATCATAATCAAATTCTATCCCTTGAATTGTTTCTGTTAATAAACCTGCTATTTGGTCTGCAGAAACTACTGTTTCAACCTCTGGACAACCTAGATTTGTTGGCGGACCTGGTATTGTAGGACATTCGTCTATTGTATCCACTACTCCATCGCCATCTGTATCCAGCGGGCAACCCGAACCGTCGACTGTATATCCTTCTGGTGTTCCTGGACATCTATCCCACTGATCACATACTCCATCGTTATCTTCATCAACACACTCAAATGGCGTTTCTGTTGCTGACATCACCGGTACTGGCATAGAATATGGCGCCCATTGCAAGGCTTCTTTGTGTTTACCTATTTTATAGTGTAATCCTAATGTTAGGAGGATCATATTATCTTCTCGGCCAGGGTTCATATCGGCAGGTGTATACCCTAAACGTGGATTTGGCATTCCACTGGCATCAAACTGCTCATCACCCGACAAGAAATACATCCCTCTAAGTTCTGTATCGAAATTTTCATTAAGCTTGTATCGAAGACCTGCACCAACTTGTGCATAAATAGACTTATCCCCCATTTTAATGTGGTTTACGGTAACCATCTCTTGACGGTTTTTTCCATAATAGTCACGTTTCGCTTTATACCCTAAAACTCCTACTCCTGCATATCCGTGAAAAGCTAATTTCAGTTCTGATTGATTTTCTACTCTTCTTAATAAGTTGCTAAAGTTAACATCTCCTAAGAATGTTATAGATTGATAAGATGTTTTCCCATGTGCAATGGCCGAAATTTTCGAATTGTCATCCATAATCCACGCTTGCTGACGGGTTTTACCCATCTGATACTGTAAAGAAATACCAAAAGCATGTGTTAACTGACGATTGACAGAAAAAGCAAAATCATATCCAGGCGTAAACCATGATTTTCCTTCATCTCGACCCCAAGAAACTAAATCGGTATTTTGCAAGGCATTTAAACCACCAAAAAGAGAAAGCGACCAATCATTAAATCTTTTATCTTCTTTGGTGAATTCTTTGTATTCGGGCTGTTGTGCCGATAGAATATTTGCAGACATTCCGTAAAGCACTACAGAAGCAGCGAGTATAAATTTCTTCATATTCATAGGTTTATAATTGAATTATATTTTTTTAGGTTTAATTTTTATTGATACAATTATTTGTAAATTTACCCACTGCAAATATAATATTTTCTATAACATGGATAATAAATCTAGTACAAATTTTCTAGTAAATGCTCTTGGATGTGGAATTACAAGGTCTTTTGATACATAATTGATTCGATTATAATACAATATATCAATATCTATCAAACGATCAGTATATATTTCACCATCCAAAGGCTTGGCATATTTCCGTCCCATATCTTGTTCTATTTTTTTTATTTTTTTCAACAATTCGATAGGAGATAAAGACGTTTTTGCCTCGATAATCTGATTAAAAAACAAGTTTTCTGAAGTAAACTCTACTGGCTGATTTTCTAACACAATAGTATGATTCTCAATAAGCAAACCAACACTATACAATGCAACATGAGCATTTTCTATATTCTTTTTCTTGTCCCCGACATTGGTGCCAAGTAACAAAACAACATGATTGTACAACATATAACAAAAATAAGAATCTCATAAAATCATGAAAAACTTTTTTTCGCGGGTATTTTCTACAATTGTCGGAAACCTGCTCACCTTTAGTATTATTCTTTTAGTTCTGATAGGATTTATTTTCTTTTCTACGCTAACAAGCACTCCTACAAAGCCCATAAAAGATGGATCGGTACTAGAAATCACACTCGATTCTCCGATTATGGAAAGTGAAATGGATCGCATTCCTATGAATATTTTTCACCTAAGCAAAAAGTCTAATAATTCTTTCTATCTCGAAGATATTCTTAGAGCCATAAAGAATGCAGAAACTGATAACCGAATTAGAGGTATTTCACTAAAAATAGAACATTTTCAGGGTGGTTTTACCCAAGCAGATGATATCCGAAAAGCTTTAGAAGACTTCAAAAAATCGGGTAAATTTATATATGCCTTCACCAATAACACTTCTCAAACTTCGTATTACATCCAAACGGTTGCCGATAAAATTTACCAGAATCCTCTTGGCATAACAATGTTACAAGGATTAGGTGCCGAAGTAATGTTCTTTAAGAATTTTGGTGATAAATATGGTATTGATTTTCAGGTAATACGACACGGTGCTTATAAAAGTGCTGTAGAACCATATTTGCGCAATGATTTATCACCCGAAAATCGCGAACAAATTACCGAGTATATGAACGACATTTGGACGAATATTTCGACCAAAATGGCAAAAGACAGGAAATTATCCTTGATCGATTTTAATACTAAAGTAGATAGTCTATATGCTTTCATACCCGAAAAATCCAAAGAAAATAAGTTAATCGACGAGTTGATGCAAGAATCTCAATACGACTTGATGATCCTAAAAAAACTAGACGATTCTGCAACCGATCTCTCTAAGAAAGCAAAAACCAAACATTTTGTTTCTTTGGATAATTATATTCTCCAACTGGATTCGAACTCGAATAAAAACAAAATCGGAATTCTGTATGCTTCAGGAGCAATTAAGGAAGGCGATGGTTTTGACGGGATACAATCGAAAACATACACCGAAGCAATTCGGGAAATGGCCGAAGATGATAAAATAAAAGCGGTTGTATTGCGTATTAACTCACCTGGAGGAAGTGCAAATGCATCTGAACAAATTTTATACGAACTCGATTTATTACGTAAGAAAAAACCAGTTGTTGTTTCTTTTGGTGATGTCGCAGCATCGGGCGGATATTATATTGCACAATCATCTGAAAGAATATTTGCTAATCCAAGCACAATAACAGGATCTATCGGGGTTCTTGGTATGATCCCGAATGTAAAAAAATTAGCCAATTCGGTTGGTATCACAACCGATATTGCCAAAACCAATGCCAATGCTGATCAGCTGAAATCACTCACCAACCCACTAAGTGCAGATGCAGAGCGAACGATGCGTAAAAACATCGAATTGATTTATCACCAATTTGTTTCTCACATTTCTAAAAACAGAAAAATGACATTTGAAGCAGTAGATAAAGTTGGCGGTGGACACGTATGGTCTGGCACAAGAGCCAAAGAACTTGGTTTGATAGATGAGTTTGGTAATTTGCAAGACGCTGTAAACTATGCGGCGAAGCTAGTAAAATTGGATACTTATAGCACAGAAGCTTTCCCGAAAAGAAAAGATGCTTTCGAAGAATTTATGGCATCGATTACCGGTAATAACATCGATGCGAAGCTTGCACAAGAATTAGGAACTGAAGGACAAGCACTTTATAAACAAATAAAATTAATCAACGAACAAAAAGGGATTCAACTTAGAATGCCTTTCAATGTTAAGATTGAATAAAAAAAGTTTACCCTATTTTTTTTTAAAAGGTAAACATATACTATCTAAGAAAGTTCTACGTTGGAAAGAGGTATGATATTTTTATACACAATAAGCTTGTGTTTTGCAGTAAAAATATCATACTTTTGTAGCTATTATATTTTTCACAATTAAAATCCGAGACATAGAAACATAAATGGGATTGTTTAATTTTTTTACGCAAGAAATTGCGATAGATTTAGGAACAGCAAATACGCTTATCATCCACAATAACAAAGTGGTAGTAGATAGCCCTTCGATTGTAGCTATACATCGTAGAACAAACAAGGTAATTGCGGTTGGCGAACAAGCCAAACATATGCAAGGGAAAACCCATGACGATATCAAAACCATTCGTCCATTAAAGGATGGAGTTATAGCAGATTTCGAAGCTTCAGAATTTATGCTAACAGAATTTATTAAAAAAATTCCAGGTATCCAGGGTAAATTATTTTCACCTTCATTACGCATGGTAATTTGTATACCATCGGGCATTACAGAAGTTGAAAAAAGAGCTGTAAAAGATTCTTGTCAAAGAGTTAATGCCAAAGATGTTCGGCTTATTTATGAGCCTATGGCTGCTGCAATCGGTGTAGGAATAGATGTTACTCAGCCTAAAGGAAATATGATTATCGATATAGGAGGAGGAACAACTGAAATTGCTGTTATTGCTCTAGGTGGAATTGTTTGCGACAAATCGGTGAAAATTGCCGGTGATGTATTCACCAATGATATAGCTTATTACTTAAGAACACATCATAATCTCTATATTGGTGAACGTACCGCAGAACGTATAAAAATTGAAGTTGGCGCTGCGGTAGAAGAATTAGAACACGAACCAGAAGATTTACCTGTACAAGGGAGAGATTTGATTACGGGTAAACCAAAAGAAATTACTGTAAACTACAAAGAAATTGCACGTGCACTCGACAAGTCTATTCTCAGGATAGAAGATGCCGTAATGGAGACCCTTTCGCAGACACCTCCAGAATTAGCTGCAGATATCTACAACACCGGGATTTACATGGCTGGTGGAGGATCTATGTTAAGAGGTCTAGATCAACGAGTATCTAAAAAGACGGGCTTACCTGTTTTCTTGGCAGACGACCCTTTGCGTGCAGTAGTGCGTGGTACTGGAATTGCCCTAAAAAACATTGATAAATACACCTTCTTAATGAGGTAATTTGTATAACCATTTTTTTGTTTTTGTAAGTATCGATGCATTTTATTTTTAATATCATTAGAAAAAACGGATTCTTATTACTTTTTCTGTGTTTGCAAATGATTGCCTCGATACTTATTTTTCGATATAACGTGTATCATGAAGTAATTTTAGGTCAAGCAAGTGTTAAAATTACTGGTGCCATCGATAAACAAACTTCTAAAATTACTCGCTTTTTTAACCTACCAAGATACAATCGAGAATTGCAAGAAGAAAATGCCATACTCAGAAAACAACTGACAGCTCTTGGAATAAAAAAACCAGCAACAAACGAAAGAGAATTAATCGAAAGTTCAGAGTATCACCAAATTTATTCTTTTATACCGACTGATATAATCAATAATACAATCGTGCGCTCGCACAATTTCTTAACAATCAATAAAGGAAAAAAAGATGGCGTACAAATCGGAGATGGTATCATGACGCAATATGGAATAGTAGGGATTGTGACCAAAACAACCGATAATTATGCTCGTGCAATTTCTATCCTCAATACAGATAGCCAGATTAATGCCCGGATAAAAGGAAATGAATATTTCGGTACGATGATTTGGGACGGTAAAGATCCGCGTTACACCTATCTTACAGAAATCCCAAAATACATCACCGTAAACATAGGAGATACGATAGAAACAGATGGTAAATCACCAGTTTTCCCAGAGGGAATCATGATTGGTACGGTCAATCACAAAGAAGTAGATAATGTTTCGGGTGAACTGAAAATCAAAGTTAAACTAAGAGAAAACTTTGCCAACCTGAAGTATGCTTATGTCGTTACGAACCTGAAAAAAATAGAAATTAACCAAGTAGAATCTACCGACACCATAAATAAAGATCCACACAATGTTCAATAGAGATTTTATCTTCAACCTATTCAAGGTGATTTTACTCATTCTTCTTCAGGTCGTGATATTTGATCATATAGAAGTAATGGGTAAAGCTCAGCCCTTTTTTTATGTTGTTTTTGTAGTTTTCTATCCTCAATTGGGCAACAAATACGCCTTACTACTATTGAGTTTTATACTAGGGTTTGGGATAGATTTTGTGCAACAAACGGGCGGAATACATACTTTCTCTTTGTTAAGCATAGCCTTTCTACGCAACAAGATCCTGCGATTGATAACAGGACAAGATGCTGACGAATATGACCGATACAACACCTATGATCTTTCTGCCTTACAATGGTTTACGCTAACAATATTGTTAATCATAATTCATCATATTTTTCTTTTTGTCTTAGAAAACTTTAAATTAACTCACCTAGGCGAAGTTTTGATAAGTGCTATTCTAAGTTCAATACTTACCTTTATCTTTGTATTCATTTATAAAATACTCTTTAGACGAAAAGTTACTTTATGAAAAAATTGGTCATCATTTATGGCATTATCTTTTTCATAGTTTGTTTGTTTATCGCACGTTTAGCTTATCTGCAATTGGGGACCGATCGCTATCAGCTTAATGCGTTCAATACATCAATCAAACAAGAAATTATCTATCCAAATAGGGGCGATATTCTTGATCGAAAAGGAAAATTATTAGTATCCAATACCTATTCATACGAACTGAATGTAATACCTAAACATATTACCGATTCTTTTGACACTATTGGTTTTACAACATTATTAGGCATTACAAAGCATCAGTTTGATTCGATTATTTTCAGCATTACTTCTGCTCCGGACTATAAGAGAATGACGCCTTATCCTTTTCTCAAAAGTATTTCACGAGAAAATTTTGCTCGGATGCAAGAACGCCTGTACCTCTACCCTGCATTTAGCATAGTAAAAAGACCCGAACGAAAATACATGGTCAATAGCGCTGGGAATATTCTAGGCTATATCAACGAAGCAAACCCTGCTTACATAAAAACTGACTCTAACTATTATCAACCAGGAGATTTGGTTGGCATTAGTGGCGTAGAAAAATCATATGAAAAAGAACTTCGCGGAATTAAGGGGGTAAAAAATCATATAGTCGACATTCATATGAATGTAGTAGGCCCCTACAAAAACGGTGAATACGACCGACCAGTGAAAAGTGGAAAAACCCTGATGTTGACCATCGATTATGATTTACAAAAATTAGCCGAAGACATGCTACAAAACAAACGTGGAGCTATTGTTGCACTTGACCCCAATACGGGTGAAATTTTAGCTTTGGCATCTGCACCAACTATTAATCCTAGTGATTTCTTGAATTCGGCTACTCGCAATGCACTTATACAAGATTCTATATCAAAACCTACTTTCGATCGTGCTCTACAAGCAACCTATCCACCGGGATCAACCTTCAAGATGGTTACTGCATTGGCTGGAATGCAAATGGGTACGATGAAACCCGAAACGACGTATGTTTGCAAGCATGGTTTTCGGTATGGTCGGATGAGAATTGCTTGTCACTGTGGCTTATATTATGCTCCACAAGGTTTGGAACGAGCAATAGGAAAATCATGCAACAACTATTTTTCTGAGGCTTTTCGAGATATTGTCCGAAAAGATTCTGCCGATTATTCTGTCGGACTGAACCAATGGGCTTCCATAATGAATAGCTTTGGATTAGGGAAGTTTATGGGAACCGACCTACCGGTTGGTAGCAAAGGAACAATCCCGACGGCTGCTTTTTATGATAAAATGATGGGCGAAGGCGTTTGGAATCCTTACCGAATTATTTTTAACGGGATGGGGCAAGGCGAAATTACGACAACACCATTACAAATGGCTAATTTTACTGCAGTTATTGCCAACAAAGGTCATTATTACACGCCACACATCGTAAAAGAAATAGAAGGTGAAGCTATCAAAGATTCTAATTTTGTTGTTCCTAAGAAAACTTTGGTCGACCCGAAATATTTCCAAACAATCCTCAATGGAATGGAAAACGTCTTCACTATGGGAACTGCAAGAAGTTTTCGAGTAAATGATTTTATTCAATTAGGGAAAACCGGAACTTCACAAAACTCTCAAGGGCAAGACCATTCTTTATTTGTTTTGATTGCTCCGAAAGATAATCCGAAAATTGTAGTTGCTGCCATTGTAGAGAACGGATATTGGGGAGCAAGATGGGCAGGCCCAATGACAAGTTTGGTGGCTGAAAAATATCTTACCGATACCATAAAAAGAACTGGTTTACTTAACCAAATGAAAAATGGAAACCTGCAAGGTGAATACCGAAAACAATGGATAGATTACCTTAAAAGAAAAGGTTTGTACGTTGAACCTATAAAAAAAGATAGCCTTGAGACAAAGCAGAACATTGCAAGGAATTGATTGGCCAACAATTTTGTTGGGATTAATCTTACTGACTTTCGGAATCATGAACGTATATAGCGTGAATCCAGATTTGGGCATAAAACAATTAATAACTTCTGGTTTGGCGTTCATTATTATTTTGGTTCTAATAATAATTAGTAATAATAATCGCAACTTTTTCGAAGCTAATAGTTTAATTATTTACATTTTCTCGCTCATTCTACTTGCCGGAGTTTTAGTTGTTGGGAAAGAAGTTAACGGAGCAAAAGCATGGTACAGATTTGGTAGTTTTTCTTTGCAGCCGGCAGAATTTGCAAAAATTGGTACCGCACTGCTTATCGCTAATTACCTTAACCATACCAACACCAACCTCAATAGCTTTGCTACACTTGGTCGAATTCTTATTATTTTGGCTTTACCTATTGGTCTGATCATGTTACAACCAGACTTGGGGTCGGTGATTGTTTTCTGTTCATTAGCCATCCCTCTATATAGAGAAGGACTCAATCCGGGTTTTATTATAATCCCGATTATTGGTTTGGTATTGTTCCTGATTTCAATCATTCAAATCCCTTTCTATGTTTTGCTAATTTTTGGCTATTTGTTATTATTCATTTCATTACTAATCCATGCCTTCAACTATAGTCAAGATGTAGAAGACATGATTTATGGTGTGTTGATTGGTCTTTCTATCTTTTTTGTTTTGATAATCGTTTTAAGTTATGGTGTATCTAGTTTATCATTGGATACTCGCCAATCATTTGGCCATTTGTACCCCGAACGCTCTTTGTTTTTCTCGGATCCGATTCGGTTCAATGTAAATGTTTTTGGTACGATAGGATTTGTATTTTCTATTCTACCTTTTATCATCATGAAATTAAACCGAAGAAAAGAAGCTCTCAATTCTCCATTTAAGATCAGTTCTGGGTTTAAAACAGATATCCTAACTACTTCTGCTATTGTTACCACTATCGCCTTAATTTTTGTTACTACGCTTAGTTTTATCTCACCCATTATCTTCGAAAAACTACCAAAACACCAAAAAGAAAGGGTTATGGTTTTGTATGAAGGTGAAGCAAAATACCGTGATACATCAGGGTATAATTTACTGTATGCAAAAACTGCTATAGGTTCGGGTGAATTTACAGGTAAAGGTTATTTACAAGGTACTGTGAAGAAAGGAAAATTCGTGCCTGAGCAACAAACCGATTATATTTTTGTGACTGTTGGTGAAGAGTGGGGTTTTATCGGGAGTGTATTCGTCGTCTTATTGTACGCTCTTTTTATTGGTAGACTATATTATTTAGCAGAATCACATGATAATGTTTTTGTACGTTTTTATGGTTATAGTGTCGCTTCTATTCTCTTATTCCATTTCTTTATCAATATTGCGATGGTCATGGGACTATTTCCTACGGTTGGTATTCCTCTACCATTCTTCAGTTATGGTGGTAGTTCTCTTTGGGGTTTTTCTATTTTGATTAGTATTTTTATGATTATCCACTTTCAACACAAACAAAGTTTATTATAAAAAAAAGACTACATTTTGCAGTCTTTTTTTAGTTGGGTAGAAACTTTATTGAATCTCCTTCAAGTTATGAACTTTTTTTATCAGCTTGTTATCTTTATCGACTAAAAATAGGGTTGGTGTCGCATTCACGCCATATTGTTTTGCGATTTCGCTATCCCACTTCAGTAATTCAGAATAATTATACCATTCGTAGCTCTTAATTGCTTCCTGATAAGCTTGTTGATCACCGTCTAATGATATTGCAATGATTTCACCGCCTTCTTTTCTAAAGTTTGTGTAATATTCTTGTAAATGCGGCATTTCGGCTTGACATGCTGGACACCAAGATGCCCAAAACACAATTAATTTCTTTTTGGCTTTGATATCAAATAACGATTTTTTTCCTTTCACTTCTTCTCCAAAAATTATATTAGGAACTTCTGAACCGATTGTGAGACCGTTTATCGAGATTAATTTATTTTTAAGATCCGTAGATACAACTGGCTGAATACTTTTTGCTTTTGTTACCAATTCGGGATAATAGGTTGGGAATTGTTGCTCTGACAGAAAACTTAGCAAAGCTGCCATAACATTTTGCCCGCGTATGTTACTTAGACCTATTTTTGTGAGTAATAATTCTGTACTTTTCTTTATAATTTCTTCCGCATTTTGATTGTTGGCTTGTTGTAAATTAAATTCTGCTTTAATATAATTAAACACCAAAGGCGTCAGAAAACCCATTTGTTCTAGTTTTTCATCATCACTGGTCAAATGGTTTATTATCTTATCTACATTATCTCTAGTAGTTCCTTTTGTAGAACTTACCTCATCGAGCAAATCGGTTATTTTTTTATAATAAGACAACATAGGATTGATAGAGTTATTCTGTGCCGCTAGTCTTTCTATCCTTGCATTTTCTTTTTCGATGGCTAGATAAAATTCATCTGATGGCTGATAATAGTTGATAATCTGAGTAAAAACGTTGTCTTTGAGATCTACCAAACCGTTTATAGAATTGTATTTTATATAGTTTTTTGCTACTTCTCCTTTTTCTGCTTGCACAGTTAGTTGTAGAGGTACTTGGTTTTTTGCCGTAAATAGAATGTCTTGATTGTCGGTCAGAAGCTTTATTTCTTGCCCGTTTGCTAAACTTAGCATGAAAATGCCATTGTATTTATTCGGTATATTTGTACTGAATTTTCCAGTAGTATCAGTTGTTGGTCTAGATATAACTTTGGTCATAGAGCCTTCGTATACCTTTACTGTAATTGGCTGATTAGTGTATCCTGCTATCGTTCCTTCTACCTTGAACTGTGCAAAAACACTGCACGAGATTAGGAGACTTAATCCGAAAAAAATATTTCTCATAGTAAATAAATATTTATAAAAATAAAAAAACCTCAATATAAATATGAGGTTTTTAAATGTTTTAATTAAAAATTTTATAAAACTTTCTTCTCTTTATTATTATAAAAATAATAGATTGAAGCCAAAAGTATGGCTAAAGTTATTAATATTACAATATTTTGATCTATAGGCGTTGCTTGAGATCCTGGAGTTCCGATATTACCTGAACCTTGTGGCGGCATGTATGGTGGTATAATATCTCCTGTATAAACTTCCTGTGATGAACTCTGTATTTGATATGATCCTCGATCGTTATTGGCTTGTAAGAAATTTACATTTAGCAAAAATGTTATTAATAATATTATTTTTATGTATAATTTACTCATTATAATAGGTTTTAGTAGTTGATTTATTTTATGAGGGATTTTAATTGTTCTTTAGTGCCATCGTTATAATTTATTTTGATAAAATACACTGTATTTAATAAATTATTAGATATTCTATAGTCTTGAGAAGTATTTACATTCTGTTTCTCAATAATCAATCGTCCATTTAAATCATAAATCTGGATTTCAGCTTTTAGATTATTTTTTGCAAAACGGATATAGTTTTCGCGGGCAGATGTAGAGTAAACATGTGTTTTTTTCTGATCTACTGCTATATCATTATTTCCTAAAACTCCGTCAGGCAATTGATTCCAATAAATTACAAATCGTTCAGCTTCAGAATCTTCTGCAGTAAAAGAGTATGTAAAAGCACCATCGATTTCATAAGCTTTCTCTTCTTTTTTATCTACAAAGTAGAATTTATTACCTTGAGAAAATTTATCCAAGTTATCGTTAAAGGTAGTTTCTTCTGCTAAATTTACACTAAAGGTAAATTTATTTGTAGGATTTTCTGGATTTTTATAGAACATTACATGCAAAGGTTTCCCTACATAATCATTTACATTGAATGCATTTATAAATTTATAAGATCCACTATCGTACTCACCTTCTTTATTTTCTTGGAAAAACCAAATTCCAGAGTTAGTACCGAAGTTTCCGTAGTCCAACTCAAAAGATGCATTTTTACCTGTAACATCCTGATCTATAGCTAAAAGATACGCATGATTCTGTACAGATTTATCATCTGCTGTTAGTTGTAATCCTAATTGGTAAAATCCGCCAACATCTATTGATGTTTTTTCTTCATTTCCTGTTTCTGATCGATTTGGAGTTACATTAGCTGAAGCTGAATAATTAAAAGTTTTATAACCTGCTTGCCAATAACCACTACCATCTAGAAAGTTCATTTGCAATTCATTCGTTTGTTGTATTGCAGAATTCAACTTCAAGGTCAAAATCTCGAATGGTCTAAGAAGTAAAGCTTCTTTATCTCCAGCCCATTGTCTATTTTTTTTATTTGTTGGTGCTGCATGCACTGTAGTTTTAGGAGATAAGTTACCATCTGAAAAAGACCATTTTACTTGATCGCCCATTTTCTGTACAGCAACAATCTTATCATACAATGCCTGGTTTGCAACATATTTATTGCTTTCAGTTTCTACAAATAAACCAGAAAAGTCTAAATTATGCGTAAATGGATTACCGAAATTTATTAAGTTCTTACCATATGTTGTACTTTCTCCGTTATCTATAGAGGTCATACTCTCGCCGATATAAGAATTGTACCTTTCGTTCACAGGATTAACTTTTTTCGACCATGTAGTCCAAGTGTCATTGCTTTTGTATATTGAGTTATCCTTCACGGCTTCTATAACAAACTTTCCTTGCATAGAAAAAGGATTTCCTTTGTAACCTATCCTATTATTGGTAGTTGCATTTGAATTGAAAATAGTATTTAATTTTCCTTTTCTTAAGCTTAATATAATTGTTTCGGTAGGAGATAAAATATTACCATTATCCACTCCTCCACTCTTCAATAAAGTTTCGTAATAGTACTTTGTAGGATTCCATCTCATTACGGTTGAAGAATACCTGCTATTTCCCATTACATCTGGATACATGATATAATCTGAAGCTGAAAATCCGTAGCCAGTGAAGCTATTAACAAGAATATCCTTATATGTTTCAGCCTTAATTTTTGATCCTTTAGAAAAAGGCACAGAGATTGGCAACCAATCGAAATCTGATGGTGATACAAATGGTTGCTCCATTGTTACGCGACCATTGATAACACTGCTTCCTGCGTCTGGGTTTTCTACACTAGAGCTAGAGATATTATTGTTTGTAAATATTAGCTGTCCATAACTATTTTTACTCTCATATCTATTGACGAAATTAGCTCCGGTAGAAAAGTCACTGTCAGTAACATTCTGATCTACAAGACCTCTTTTATTATAGTTATAAAATGCATATTGTATTGCATCACCACTGTTTACGCCTTGTTTTACACTCGATAGATTGATATGGATATTTCCATTATTTTCGACAACAGCTTTACTATCATCTCCGATAACTTTTAGGCCATCACCATAATACATCAACGTATTCTTCTTCACAAAAACTTTGACTCCTGGTTGATTTCCTACGTTTCCTATAATAGTGTTATTGGCTACTGGTTGTTGAGCATTAAGATATATACATAATGATGCAACGAAAATACTTAGTAAACTCTTTTTCATATGTTCATAGATTAGTTAGTTGAGATACGAGTTCTTGATCTATATCAATTGCTAAGATAAATAAAAATTGTATAAATCACCCTATTTTTTTTATTTTTTTGTGTTTATTTAATATCAACCAACACTTTATCGGGCTGATTGACAATATCATACATAATATCTGTAAAAATCTCTTCGGTAACAGAGCGTAACCCTCTAGCTCCTAGACCCAATTCATCGGCACGTTTAACTATATAATCCAAAGTATTTTCGGTTACAACCAATTCTTTTCCATCCAACTCAAATAGCTTTTCGTATTGTTTAATCAAAGCATTTTTAGGCTCGGTCAGGATACGTTTCATTGCTTCTTGGTCTAATGGCTGTAGGAAAGTAATGATCGGTAATCGACCAATTAGTTCTGGTATTATCCCGAAGTTTTTCAGATCCGTTGCATTTACTTCTTCTAATAGATGTTCGGTTTCTTTTTTTGTTTCGTCTTTCTTGAAACCAATTACGTGTTTATTCAGGCGATTGGCAATATGTCTTTCAATACCCGAGAAAGCTCCTCCGGCAATAAATAAAATATCTTTAGTATTAACTTCTACAAACTTCTGATCGGGATGTTTTCTCCCTCCCTTCGGCGGTACATTTACTACCGTACCTTCTAGAATTTTTAGCATAGCTTGTTGCACTCCCTCACCCGATACATCTCGTGTAATAGATGGATTGTCACTTTTGCGCGCAATTTTATCAATCTCATCGATAAATACAATTCCTTTTTCGGCCAATTCTACATTATAGTCAGCTGCTTGCAGTAGTCGAGACAAAATACTTTCTACATCTTCCCCAACATACCCTGCCTCTGTAAGCACCGTGGCATCTACAATTGCGAAGGGAACATTGAGTAACTTGGCAATGGTTTTGGCCAAAAGTGTTTTTCCACTTCCGGTTTCTCCGACCAAAATTACATTCGATTTATCGATTTCTACATCACCAACAGATGATTCATTGAGCACTCTTTTGTAGTGATTGTACACAGCAACAGATAAGATTTTTTTGGCCTGATCTTGTCCAATGACATACTCATCTAAAAAGTTTTTGATTTCTCGTGGTGATTTCAACTGTAAGGGTTGTACCAAGTTTTGTTTATTCTGGAAAGAAGTTTCTTCTTTCACAATACCGTAAGCTTGTTCGATACAGTTTTCACATATACTTCCATCGATTCCCGAAACCAAAAGCTTAACCTGTTCTCTACTTTTGCCACAAAATGAGCATTTATTTTCTTCCAAAAGATTTTATTTTTTTTTTAAATTGCAAAATTAATTATGTTTTATTTATTTAACTAACATCAATATTAAAAAAAAATCCCTCTGCAAGTACGAAGGATTTTTTCTTAATTTAGATATTCTATCAAGCAGATATTATTTTCGGTTTGGCTCTAAAACTTCGTCAATCATTCCGTAGTTTTTTGCCTCTTCCGATGTCATCCAATAATCTCTTTCTCCGTCTTTTTCTATTTGTTCGAAGGTCTGACCTGAATGATAAGCAATAATATCGTACAGTTCTTTTTTCAGTTTCAAGATTTCTTTTAGGGTAATCTCCATATCTGTCGCTTGTCCTTGTGCACCTCCTAGTGGTTGATGAATCATCACTCGTGAGTGTTTCAGTGCAGAACGTTTACCTTTTGCTCCGGCTGCTAAGAGAACGGCCCCCATAGAAGCTGCCATCCCGGTACAAATTGTTGCCACGTCTGGTTTCACCAACTGCATCGTATCATAAATCCCCAAACCTGCATATACACCACCTCCTGGTGAGTTTACATAGATTTGGATGTCTTTGGTTGCATCTGTACTTTCTAAGAACAACAGCTGAGCTTGGATAATATTCGCAATCTGATCATCGATTGCAGTTCCCAAAAAGATAATTCTATCCATCATCAAACGAGAGAAAACATCCATTTGTGCAACGTTTAACTTTCTTTCTTCGATGATATAAGGTGTCACGGCTTGGATGTAGCTGTCCATTGTCAAACTACTAATCCCGCTGTGCTTTATGGCATAATCTCTGAATTCTTTACCAGCGTTTTTCATTTTATCTTCAATATTTTACTGTACAGGAAGATAGCAAAAACTTCTCCAAATTATGCTTCTTCTTCCAAATCTTTGTTTTCCTTGGTTACAATAGCAATAAATTCGTCTAGGGTTACTTTCTTAGGCGACATTTTTACACCTTCTTTGTAAACAGCTAACATTTTGTCAGTAAAAACTTGGTACGATAAACGATTATACTCTTCTTGGTTGGTCAACGCACTTCCGATAATCGATTGCATTGTTTCTTCTGGGATTGCATTTTGCCCATACATTGCAAGCTGTTCGCGTATTGCTTTTTCTGCCTCTGCTTTTACTTCATCAGCAGTTACCTCGATTTCTTTGGCTTCTGCCAAGCGGCTTTCTATCAATTGATATTTCAAGCTTTTAGAAATTTTTTCTAGCTCATCTTTGGCTTGCTCTTCCGAGGTAATGTTCTCGTTTGAGAATTGCAACCATTTAATCAAGAATTCTTCTGGTAATTCTACCTTTGTATTCTCGATAACTTTCTCTACCACCTCATTCATCAACTGACGATCGGTTTCTTTGGCGTACATTTTTTCTGATTCTGATTTTATTTTATCACGAAAAGCTTCTTCAGAATCTACGCTTCCTTCTCCGTATACTTTGTCGAACAACTCTTGGTCGATTGCTGCATCGGTTATTTTATTGATTTCTTTGATGGTCATAACCAACTCTACTCCTCCATCAACAAAAACTTCTTTTGGTAAGTTGAAAACATTTTCTGCGTTTTCTTCTTCTTCAAAAATTTCTTTGGTGTTGATATCAAACGTATCGTTTACTTTCTTCCCAACAAAAACTTTCTGATCTTTTACTTCATCCATACGGATGTAAGCATTTTTCACAGCGTTTTCGTTTTCTTTTTCTTTCACTTCGACCTTCAATACAGTATTTTCTTCTACCGTATCTACGTTCTCCATTTTACCATAACGTTGAGCAAAGTTTTTTACATATTTATCAACTTCCTCATCACTTACATAGATTTCGTAAGCCGGTACTTCTATAGCTTTCAGATCAACCTCGATTTCTGGAGCAAGACCAATCTCAAAATCAAATGTTAACTGATCGGCATCCCAGTCGATATTATCTTGTGCGACAGGAATCGGATTTCCAAGGATAGAAATTTTTTCTTCGTTGATATAATTATTCAGTTCTTTTTGTAATAATTCATTCACCACATCAAAAATCACTGGTTTTTCGTATTGTTTTTTCACAAAACTCATCGGCACATGTCCTTTTCTAAACCCTTTGATGTTGGCGGTTTTTTTGTACTGTTTCAGCACATCATCTACTTTCTCTTGGTAATCTGCTTTATCAATTGCTACACTAATCACAGCTGATAAATTTCCTGTTGTATTTTTAGTAATATTCATCGTTTGAATTTGGGTTGCAAATGTACAATTTTTTATACAATTTATTAAACCTTATTTATTAATAACAAAAAAACTCAAACTTTCTGTCTGAGTTTTTTATATTTAGAGAATTATTTCAATCTATCCTTCATATTCTGCATAAGAAGGATCTAAAACGAAATCTTCCATGAATTTTGTGGTATAATTTCCTGCAATAAAATCTGGATCATCCATCAATTGCAGATGAAACGGTACGGTTGTTTTGATACCTTCGATATAAAATTCTTCCAAGGCACGCTTCATTTTCTGTATAGCCTCTTCTCTTGTCATTGCTGTCGTAATTAACTTTGCAATCATAGAATCGTAATTTGGCGGTATCGTGTATCCAGCATAGACATGTGTATCTACACGCACTCCGTTCCCTCCAGGAATGTTGATAGACGTAATCTTACCAGGTGAAGGACGGAAATCATTATAAGGATCTTCTGCATTGATTCTACATTCGATAGAATGCATGGTTGGATAATAGTTTTTCCCCGAAATCGGTTGTCCAGCTGCTAACAAAATCTGCTCACGAATAAGATCAAAGCCTGTAACTTGCTCGGTAATTGGATGCTCTACTTGGATACGGGTATTCATCTCCATAAAGTAAAAGTCTCCATGTTTATCTACCAGAAATTCAATTGTTCCTACCCCTTCATACCCAATAAATTCAGCAGCTTTTATAGCAGCTTCCCCCATACGCTTACGCAATTCTTCGGTCATGATAGGTGAAGGTGTTTCTTCTACTAGTTTTTGATTACGACGTTGAATAGAACAATCGCGCTCTGATAAATGACACGCTTTCCCGAACTGATCTCCTGCTACTTGAATTTCAATGTGACGAGGTTCTTCGATCAGCTTTTCCATATACATCCCATCGTTACCAAAAGCAGCAGCGGCTTCTGTACGAGCAGACTCCCATGCACTGAGTAAATCTTCTTCTTTCCAAACAGCTCGCATTCCTTTACCGCCACCACCGGCAGTTGCTTTTAACATAACAGGGAATTTGATTTCACGAGCTATTTCTAATGCTTGCTCATAGCTCTCTAACAAGCCATCTGAACCAGGAACTACAGGAACTCCTGCTGCCTTCATGGTTGCTTTTGCATTGGCTTTATCGCCCATCCGATCGATTTGCTCTGGTGTTGCACCAATGAATTTTATGTTATTCGAAGCACAAATTTTAGAGAAAGTAGAATTTTCTGATAAAAATCCATAACCTGGATGAATTGCATCAGCATCGGTGATTTCTGCCGCTGCAATAATATTGGTCATTTTCAGGTAAGAATCTTTACTTGGTGCTGGACCGATACATACGGCTTCGTCTGCGAAACGTACATGCAAAGAGGTTTCATCTGCTTTAGAGTACACTGCTACGGTTTGTATTCCCATTTCTTTTGCTGTCCGAATGACACGCATAGCAATTTCTCCTCGGTTGGCAATTAATATTTTTTTGAACATAATTTTAATTAGTGAATTAATGGTTTGATGAAATTAGTAATTCTATTCAATATTATCCTATAAATCAGTTTCTATCTTACCAAAATAATATTGCGTGCTAACTAAATTATGCTGGATCTACCAAAAATAATGGTTGGTCATATTCTACAGGCGTAGCGTCATCTACTAAGATTTTTACGATTTTGCCCGAAACTTCTGCTTCAATTTCATTAAAAAGTTTCATCGCCTCAACAATACACAGTACTTTTCCTGGTGCAATGGAATCTCCCACTTGCACAAATGGTTCTTTTCCTGGACCTGCTGCACGGTAAAAAGTACCAATCATTGGAGATTTTACAGTAACCAAATTAGCGTCTTCATCTACTGCTGCTGGGGCTGCTGCCTGCTCTACAGGTGCCGCTGGAATTGTTGGCGCTTGAGCAGCTGGCATTGGAGGTACATATACTTGTTGTACACCAGCCTGTGCAGGTACACTATGCAAGGTTTTTATTTTGATTTCGATATCTTCTTGCTTGATGCTTACTTCTGCAACTTCTGCTTTAGAAACAAACTTGATTAAATTTTGAATGTCTTTAATATCCATACTTGATTTTTTTTAGCCTAACGTTACTTTTCCTTTTTATAAAGTACTCAAATTTATTAATAATAAAAATAAAAAGCTGTCTCTTTTACAAGAAACAGCTTTTTTTTCTTTATCAAAGGATTATTCTGAAACTTCTGTTTCTTTTTCTAATACTACCTTTCCTTTGTAGTATAATTTCCCATCAGACCAGTGCGCTCTATGATATAAGTGAGCTTCACCTGTTGTTTTGTCGATTGCTAACTGCGGAGCTTCGATTTTGTAATGTGTTCTTCTTTTATCTCTTCTTGTGGTTGACTGACGTCTCTTAGGATGTGCCATATCTATCTACTTTTATTTCGTTTATACGTATTTTTATTATTTTTTCTCTCTATTCTCAGAGCTTTAAATCTCTAAGTTTTGCCCAGCGAGGATCGATTTCATCATCATCATCATCATCATCATCATCATTTGTTTCATCTTGTTCTGCTTCCACTTCTTCTATGATATATTGATCGAGAATGGCTAATAATTCAGAATGACTATCGCCATTTTCTACATCGGGATGAACACGCTTGATCGGAATCGATAGTAGAATCAACTCGTACACAATTTGTGCAATATTAATTTGATATTCTTCTCTTGGGATTACCCAAATCTCATCATCCGAATCATCCCATTCTTCACCGAATTTTACCAATAAAAGTGCAGTATTTTTCACTTCTTGCGCATAAGGCTCATTCGTCAAATCGCAATCTACTGTAACCACACCTTGCAAGTCGAAATGTAACTCTAGCATACTCGATTGCTTATCTAGAGTGACTTTCACCGTTACTTTTGGCTCGGTAAAATCTTGCTCGAACTGAAACAAATCAAAGAACGTTTGTGTAATATCAAACTCAAAGTCGGACTTCCCTATGGGTAAACCCGAAAAGATAATATTGTAATTTTTCAACTTATCCATCACACAAAAGGTTTGCAAAGATAATATTTATTTTAATCTATTGAGATAAAATAGGATATTTTTTTTAAAAGTTTTTATTCTTACTCGCTCTCATCACCTTTTTCTACCTTTATTTTCATAGGCTTGAGAACATTTTTTGTCAGTACTTCGTATTCGTTACGTTTTCGGTAAATCTCTACTGCCATAAACAAGGCTTCTCTAAAAGAAGCCTGATTGGCAATTCCTTTGCCTGCGATATCGTAGGCTACGCCATGATCTGGTGATGTACGTACAAACGGTAAGCCGGCTGTGAAATTCACCCCTTCTTCGAAAGCTATTGTCTTGAAAGGCGTCAATCCTTGATCATGATACATCGCTAGAACTGCATCAAACGCATGCAGATTGTGAGGTGTAAAAAAACTATCTGCCGGATAAGGTCCTAAAACTATATGCCCTTGTTCTCGTTTTTTATCGATAATAGGTAACAAAATCTCTTGTTCTTCTTTACCCAACAAACCGTTATCACCTGCATGTGGATTGAGGCCTAAAACCGCAATTTTTGGTTTTTCTATCCCAAAATCGCGAATCAACGAGTTTTGGATTTGCTTAATTTTCTCCTCAACACTTTTGGGTGTAATGTTATGTACAACTTCTTGCAAAGGGACATGTTGCGTTACCAACCCTACTTTTATATCATCTGACACCATAAACATAAGCGGACTCCCGCCCCATACTTTTCCTAAATATTCGGTATGTCCAGGGAACTGAAATATTTCTGATTGTATATTGTCTTTATTGATTGGTGCCGTTACCAACACATCGGCATGACCTTCTAAAACTGCTTCTGCGGCAGCTTTTAACGATTGGTAAGCATGCTCACCAGCTTCTTTGGTCGATTGGCCGAAATGGGTTTCTATAGGATTTTTCCAGAGATTTACAACGTTTATTTTTCCTTCTACTGCCTTGCTTGCATGGGGAATTCCTTGTAAATATATCCGATCTAATTTCAAAATATCTTTATGGAAGTTGAGCAACTTCGTGGATGCGAAAATTATTGGTGTAAAAAAATCGGTGATTTCTTTTTCGGCCAAACTCTTCAAAATCACTTCGGGCCCTATTCCATTATAATCGCCTATGGAGATGGCTATTTTTATTTTTGTAGGATGTTCATTCATAATATTATAATACTTTCTGATATCGAAAGAATTTTTTATAGATTACTACGACTACTTTCCCTCCTAACCATGAGAAGAAAAAGAGTACAGGTAAAAGGATAATTTCGTACCAAAACGGATGATAAGGAGTGAAAATTATATCCAACAAACCGATTAGCAACAGGATAAAACCGATTAGCATTGCATAAGCTAACTTGGCTCTTTTTACCAAAACTGCGGTTACAGTTCCTCCAATCATTGACCCGATACCGGCAGAAATCAACAAAGACCAAAAGAAACCTCTCTCTTGATTGGCTTCTGATAGTCGTGCAAAGTTTTTCACTACATGTCGCCATTCATCAAAAATAAGACCATCCACTTCCCACCCATAAGAGGTAGCAACAAATGTTATGGCCGTGGTAATAAACACAAGGGCAACAACCAAGCCTATAATAACTGCAATGGCGTTTCGTAGGATAGTTCGATCTTTAATCATGATTTTGTTTCACATTGTGCTATCACCGATATTTCTACATTCACATCGCGTGGCAAACGTGCCACCTGTACACATTCGCGCGCAGGATATTGATCGCTCGAAAAATAACCAGCGTATAGTTCGTTCAACTCCGCAAAGTTATTCATATCGCTCAAGAATATAGTAACTTTTACTGCATTATTTATAGACGTCCCTGCTTGAGCTAGAATCGCATTTACATTTTTCATTACCTGATGGACCTCATCGGCAAAAGATGAAGAGACTACTTCACCGGTTTCCGGGTTAACCGGCACTTGCCCCGATACAAAAATTAATCCGTTACACACAATTGCTTGCGAATAAGGTCCGATGGCTTTGGGTGCATTTTCTGTATGAATTACTTTTCTCATGTTCTCTTTTTTATTAGGTTAAAAAATCCTCTTTGTTTATATTCTCTATAAATTTAATTGTCTTGATTAGAATCCTACTGTATTGAATAGTTGATTAGATGATTGTTGTTCGTACTTCACAGCATCACTTAAGATAGACGCTTTTATACCAATAAAGAAATCCCAGGTTTTATACACACCAACCGGAATCCAACTAAAGGTGAAGTTAAAGCTTCGTAAATCACGCGCCAAGCTAATTCTTGTCCCCACCAATTCTTTGTTTACCAAATCATACGTTCCGTTGGCAGAGATTTGCCAATATGGCGATGGAGATACCGAAGCTGTCATAGCCATCGATGCGTTCTGAGTTGCTTCTCGAGACAAGCCTTTGGCGTAAGTATACCCAAGATTTACCCCAAAACTCCACGGAATAAAAAATTGTGCATAATCTTCTTCATCAAAATAGAAAACTTCGTCTAAGATGGTTCCTTGTTTTTTATAATTCTTCGCATCGAATTTTTTCCCACCGAACGTATTATTGTCAAACGTATAGCCTGTGTTGATATTGAAAGCTGAGACTCTGAAAGCTCCCAACTCATCGATTCGGGTTCCGAAACGACTTCCTTCTGCGAATTGGATTTTATAAGGATCAAAAGTAGCACTGAAATTCAGTTTCATATTTCGACCCAAAAGACTTGTAGAACCAGACATCGATATCGGGCTCAACCTAAATTCATCTGCAGCAAAGTTATAGGCTGTACTAAAATTTAGATAATCGAAAATCTTGATTTTTCGGTAACCCGACTTTTCTTTTTCGTCCCGAACTTTCAGTTCTAGATTATTCGACAGCGAAAAATTCAATGCATTTGTCACTTGTGTATTCGGGAGGCCATATAAAGTATTCTCGAAAAAATTATAGTTGTGATATTGCAAAGCAGAATTTGCAGAATTGCTATCTGGTTGGCCATAAACTCCTATATATTTAGCACCGGTATTTGGGCTAAAACTATAACCAAATGATGGCGTAAGAACATGGCGAATACCCTGTATCTTAGCGTCTTTATCTTTGGCTAACCATGTCCCATACAAACTTGTACTTACACTTGCCGACGTGTTTATATTCCCATAGCGATAAAAACCATTCAATCGTTCTGCAATTACCGTTTCCGAGTTTTCGTCCCAATATTTTCGGGTATTGTTCAACGCCCAAACTTCGTGATAATTTGCTGAAAGTGTTAACGGGAAATAATTGGCCAAGGTAACATTGGTTGATAAATCTACCTTATGCTGAACACCTGTTCGCATTTGTTCTCTCCACATCACATCGGTGAAAAAAGTATCATCAGTCGTCCCAATTTGATTGGCAGCACTCAAGCCATAAGTTACAGCAAGATTATGCAACAAACCTTTTTTAGGACCTGTTTTTGGTGCAAAAGGAAACTGTCTACTCATATTCATCGTGAAGCGAGGAAGCGTCAAATCGATTCTACCGGTTTGATAATTCTGCGAATGTGATGCATCCAAAGTCATCGTGATGGGTAAATTTTCGAAAGATTTGCGCAAACTAATATTCGAGTTTGCAGTGTTGTTGTAAACATCTCCACTTAGATAATTTGAGTTTCGAATTGATTGCTGATAGTACTGACTACTCGAAAAGTTTACACTCGCACTGAAGTTGAAGTATGGATTTGATTTCTGATCTTGCGAATGTTGCCAACGAATATTATATAATTTCGATTGTGTAAAAATGTTTCTCGGATCCCTAATTCCTCCTGGTGTATCAGCATTTAAGCCTTTGATTCCTGTTATCCGATTTTCGTAACTCCCTGCAAAACTACCCTGAAACCGATAATTTACTTTATATCGGCTCATCAAGTTTACTCCCCAGCTTCCTTTGGTGTAGAATCTAGTCTGAAGTTCGAGGTCGAGATATTCGCCAATAGGCATATAGTACCCTAATCCATCCAAATAAAAACCAACGTCTGCACGTTCACCGAATGATGGCAACAAAATACCTGCAGCCCTTTTACTACCCATCGGGATATAGGCAAATGGTAATGCCAATGGTGTAGGGATATCATAGATTCGCATATTCGTTGGGCCAGTGATCAAGAGTTTTTCTCCCTCTTCTTTTTTATCGATGAGTTTCCCTCTTGTCGTTCGCAAAACATAATCGGGCTCGTTGGTTTTTCCTTCCTTGAAAAAAGTATCGGTGGTATAGTCGGCCCGAGAAAGATACATTACAGAATCGTTGATCCTTTTTACGCGATCGGCTACAATTACTCCTTCATCTTCATTCAAACGAATATTATACGCTATTCCCATCTTGGTTTTGAAATTAACCTTGAAGGCTTCTTGCTCGAACTCATTAGCACCTTGCTTAAATTTTGTACGTTCAGTCACATTGCCAATCGAATCTCTTTTGCCTTCTGCGTACACATCACCAGTATTCCAATCAATTTCGATATAATCGGCTTCGATTTTCATATCCTCATAGTCTACTTTTGCCTGGCGCAACAAATAGGTGATATTTTTCTTGCGATCATGAACTTCGTCATCAGACGACCGCACAACCGTATGCTCTAATTTAGATTTTTTCACTGGAATTATGGTATCGAGTTTGATAGAGTTTTGACTCGATTTTTGTGTATCCATCTCTTGCATTTGCCCATACGAAATGGTACAAACCAAGAAAGGTGAACAAAATATTATATGTTTAAAAGCGTTGCTAAACAAGTTGAAAAGTAATTTTTGTTTTAAATTGCGTCAAAATTAACTAAAAAAACTATCTCACAATATGCGTTATAGAATGATTAACATACAAAAGTATTTATTTTTACTACTATTTAGCTTCGCAATGATTGTTTTTGGTCAGAAAAATTCCAGAAATAATTTTGTGGTTGTCCTTGATGCTGGTCATGGAGGACATGATGCTGGTGCACGAGGCGTAGCCGATCTAGAGAAAAACATTGCCTTAGATGTTACCATGCGATTGGGAAGAATGATTGAGAAAGAACTAAAAGACGTAACGGTTGTCTACACACGTACATCGGATGTTTTTTTAGCATTACACGAAAGAACTGCTATTTCTAATAAAAACAAGGCAAATCTTTTTATCTCGATTCATTGCAATTCGGCAAGCAATACCTCAGCCTACGGTACCGAAACTTTTGTCATGGGACTGAAAAGAATGAACGAAACCGATGAGGTTTCTAGACGAGAAAACTCGGTAATATTCTTGGAAGACAATCAAGAAAAATATACACGCTTTGACCCAACCGATCCAGAAGCAGTAATAGCCTTCGAGATTCAAAATGCAGCTTATAAAGATCAAAGTATTCGATTTGCAGATTTGGTAGAAAAAAACTTTGTAAAAAACAATCGTCATAGCCGAGGAGTAAAACAAAATAATTTTCACGTATTGCGTGGCAATGCTTCACCCTCTGTGTTGATTGAGCTTGGTTTTATTTCTAATTACGATGAAGGATATTACCTAGCATCTGAACGAGGAAAACAAGAACAAACCGAAGCAATTTATAGAGCATTTAAAACCTTCAAAGAAGAGTTTGATCGTAAAATGGGACGTGTTGCAAGCAGTCAACCCGTAGTTGAAAAACCAAAAGAGGTTGAAAAACCAGTTGTAGGTAAAAATTTCAGAATTAAGTTTTTGGTGAGCAAATCAAAATTCTCTCCTACCTCTCCTATGTTGAAAGGGCTTACAGATGTAGAAATTGTACAAGAAGGTGATAATTTTGTCTATTATTACGGGAACACCAACTTACTATCAGAACGAGATGAACTTCTCACTTTTGTGAAAAGAAAAGGATTTCCCGAAGCTTTTTGGGTCGAATTTTCTGATAACAAGAAGTTAGAAGGTAATAAAACTTATCGAATCCAGTTCATGACCTCTAACAAAAAATACCGCGATAAAGATGGAAAATTCAACGGCTTGCAAGATGTCTATCGCATAAAAGAAAGATCATTATTCAAGTACTTTTTCGGACAAGCAAAAACCATGGAGGACGCACAAAAAATACTTAGTGTCGTACAAGCAAAAGGTTTCAGAAATGCTTTCATCGTAACATTTGAGGGTGACAAACCATTGTAATATTGACTGTTTCTAAACAATATTCTTTTAATTTTGTAAAAAAATAAAAAAGTGAAAATTTCTAACGAAGTAAAAATAGGTATCGTTTCACTGGCCACTGTAATTGGATTTTTCTTTTTGTACAACTTCCTAAGAGGAACAAAAGTTTTTTCTACCGGCAGGACCTTCTACGCCAAATACGAGAATGTAAACGGTCTACAAGTAACAAAACCCGTATCTATAAACGGATTAACAGTTGGTAAAGTTGATAAAATAGAAATTGTTGATGGTAAACCCTTAACATTTATCGTAGAGTTTACTATTAATAAAGACATCAAATTCTCTAAAAACACTATCGCACAAATCTATTCTCCAGGCCTGATGCAAAGCTCTGAAATGCAATTGATTTTGGATTATGATGGAGAAATTGCAGAAGATGGTGACTTTTTGAGAGGTGGAGTCAGTGGCGGATTATTAGGCGATATCGGTGGGCAAATAGAGCCCACTCAACAAAAATTAGACACCGTTTTGATAACCATGAACAGAACATTATCGGCTATAGAACGATTGCTAGACAATGACAATCAGAACAATATAAAAATTTTGATTGAAAATCTAAACAGAACGGTAGGTTCTTTCAACGAAACAGCACGATCATTCTCTAGTACTTCGGCCTATGCAAATGAATTAATCAAAGACAACCAAAAAATTATCAATTCTACCCTAAACAATGCCAATTCTATGTTGGCCTCGGCTAAGATTTCTGCAGATAAATTTGGACAAACCGCTGATAAATTAAACAACTTACAATTAGAAAAAACGTTGAATAATTTCGAGGCAGCCTCTGTAAATCTGAAAGAATTAATGACACGCATAGAACGTGGAGATGGGACACTAGGAAGTCTACTCAACGACAGAACCATGTACAATAATCTGAATGAGGCCACAAAAAACCTCAACGATTTAATAATAGACCTGAAACAAAACCCGAATCGATATGTAAACATTTCGGTATTCGGCAAAAAATAATTAAAAACTAGACACTAAGTAAACTTATCAATATGGCTCAGTATTTACCAAACATTATCTTTGCAATCTGTTTGATTGTCGCTGCCACAATCTTTACTATTAATGCCAAAAAACTTGTTCGCAACATACGGTTAGGACAACCTATTACCCGTTGGGACAGACCAAAAGAGCGATGGGCAGTCATGACACGTGTAGCACTAGGGCAAGGAAAAATGACCGTTCGTCCACTAGCAGGATTCCTCCATATTTTGGTCTATATAGGTTTCCTTCTGATTAATATAGAAGTCGTAGAAATTCTTATTGACGGCCTTTTTGGTACACATCGTGTTCTTAGCTTTATGGGAGGATTCTACACCTTTCTCATTGGTTTTTTCGAGGTACTTGCTTTTCTAGTATTAGTATCTTGCTTTATTTTCTTCTTACGCAGAAATGTCGCTCACATAAAACGACTAGTCATGGGAGAGCTAAACGGATGGCCTAAAACAGATGCAAACCTAATTTTGATATTAGAAATGGCCTTTATGCTTGCCCTTTTAACCATGAATGCTACCGATGCTACCTTGCAAGCACGCAATGTTCCACATTATATAGAGGCAGGAGGCTTTCCTATTTCTAGTTGGTTAATCCAACCTTTCTTAACCAACTTCAATACCGATACGCTAATAATTTTAGAACGTATCATGTGGTGGTTCCACATACTAGGAATCTTTTTCTTTGCTAATTATCTTTACTATTCTAAACATTTGCATATTATACTGGCATTCCCTAACACATGGTTCTCGAAACTCGAACCAAAGGCCGAGTTCAATAATTTAGCTTCGGTTACCAAAGAAGTAAAATTAATGATGGATCCCAACGCAGACCCATTCGCTGCACCAGCAGAGGGCGAAGTAGAAGAACCAAGCACTTTCGGTGCCAAAGATATATTCGATCTCAACCAAGTTCAGCTACTCAATGCTTATACGTGTACAGAATGCGGACGATGCACCTCAGAATGTCCGGCAAATATTACAGGAAAAAAACTCTCACCTCGTAAGATTATGATGGACACGCGAGATCGCTTAGAAGATGTATCTAAAATTTTAGACAACAACAATGGGCAATGGGTAGACGACGGGAAAACACTCCTCAACGACTATATCACTACCGAAGAATTATGGGCATGTACCTCTTGTAACGCCTGCACACAAGCCTGCCCTGTCAACATAGATCCATTATCGATCATTGTCGATTTACGCCGCTATTTAGTAATGGAAGAATCTGCCGCTCCTCAGGAATTAAACCTGATGATGACCAACATAGAAAACAACGGTGCACCATGGCAGTTCAATACAGCTGATCGTCTAAATTGGACCAATGATTAAAACCTTATACATTATTTATTAAAACTCAAACGTACATCACATGTCAACAATAACCGTAAAAACAATGGCACAATACATGGCCGAAGGCAAACAACCCGAAGTTTTATTTTGGGTAGGATGTGCTGGTAGCTTTGATGATAGAGCAAAAAAAATCACCCGTGCTTTTGTAAAAATACTTAACCACATAGGCGTAGAATTTGCCGTTCTAGGTACCGAAGAAAGCTGTACTGGAGATCCAGCAAAACGAGCGGGAAACGAATTTGCATTTCAGATGCAAGCCATGATGAACATTGAGGTGCTTAACGCCTACGAAATAAAAAAAATAGTCACCACTTGCCCTCACTGCTTCAACACTCTAAAAAACGAATATCCGTCATTAGGAGGCACGTATGAAGTATTACATCACTCACAATTTCTACAGCAATTAATAGATGAAGGACGCTTAAAAATCGAAGATGGAGAGAAATTCAAGGGACGTCGAATTACCTTCCACGATCCATGCTATTTAGGTCGGGGAAACAATATCTATGAAGCCCCTCGATCGTTGATCGAAAAATTAGATGCTGAATTGGTCGAAATGAAACGTTGCAAAACACGCGGCTTATGTTGTGGTGCTGGTGGAGCACAAATGTTCAAAGAGCCAGAAAAAGGAAATGTAGACATCAATATCGAGCGTACAAAAGAAGCTTTACAAGAATCACCTAATGTAATTGCTACTGGTTGCCCATTCTGTAATACGATGATGACGGATGGTGTAAAACATTTTGAAAAAGAAAAAACAGTTTTGGTAAAAGATTTGGCAGAATTAGTAATGGAAGCCAAGGATCTATAAATCAAAAAAATTAATAAAAAATCGGACTTTGGTCCGATTTTTTTATATCCTAACTCAGCAAAACTTTAAGTAACTTTGTTACTCATCATAAAAACATAAACAAAATGACAATAGCAGATCATGCACGCATCTGGATTTTTCAATCCATGCGAGCCTTTACGAAGCAAGAAACTCAAGATATTAAAAGTGAATTCGATAATTTTTTACTGGATTGGAATGCCCATGGTGCAGCCCTTTTAGCCGAATACGAAATCATCAACAATCAATTTATTATTGTCACGGTAGATGAAGATCAGGTTGAGGCAAGTGGATGTTCGATTGACAAGCTCACCAAACTAATTAAAAATTTAGAAGAAAAGCATCAGTTCGGTTTTCTAGACCGTATGAATGTTGCTTATGAAGTAAATAACAAAATAGAAATTATGAATCTTCTAGATTTTAAAAAAGCAGTAAAAAATTCCGAATTACCTGCAGAAACAATCGTGTATAATAATGGAGTAACAACTTTATCCGATTTTCGTTCACAATGGAAATTACCTCTAAACAAAAGTTGGGCAAAGAATTTGCTACCGTAAAAGAACATATTAGAAAAAAAGAGTAACTTTATTACAACAAAAACAAAATTTATATGAAAGGAAAAGGCTGTCTAGTAAGCGGAATTTTTTTAGCAGCTATCGCTGCAGTAATTCTTTGGGGTGTAAGCAAATACAATAGTTTCGTACCCATGCAAGAAAATGTAAAAGCACAGTGGTCGAATGTAGAAAACACCTACCAAAAACGTGCAGACCTCATCCCGAACCTAGTGAGAACGGTTCAAGGAGCTGCCAATTTCGAGAAATCTACACTAACCGATGTAATCAACGCACGTGCAAAAGCAACATCCAACCAAATAAATATTGATGATGTTGACGATTTAACCCCCGAAAACATTGCTAAATTTCAATCTGCACAAAACGAATTGTCAGGTGCTTTGAGTAGATTATTGGTTACCGTTGAGCAATACCCAACCTTGCGTGCGACAGAAAATTTCCAAAGCTTTCAGGCAGAATTATCGAGCATAGAAGCAGAAATTAATTACGAAAGAAGAAAGTACAACGAAGCAGCCAAAGACTTCAATTCGGTTATCAATAAAGTGCCGAACAATATTATTGCAGGAATAGGAAATTTCAAAGAAAAAGGATATTTCGAAGCCGACGCAGGAGCAGAAAAAGCACCGACAGTTGACTTCTCTGGACAATAAGATGGTAAAGAAAGATAGAGGATTCTTCAGCAAAAAAGAAGAAAAAAAAATTGTCAAAGCAATCGTAAAAGCCGAGAAAAAAACCAGTGGAGAGATTCGGATTCATATCGAGTCTCTACCATCTGAAAATCATTTTGCGCGAGCTATAGAGGTTTTTAAACAATTAGGAATGGAAAAAACGAAAAACCGAAATGGTGTTTTATTTCATATTTCCCCGGCCGACAAAAACCTCACAATCATTGGAGATCAAGGAATTAACGAAAAAACACCCGAAGGCCTTTGGGATGAAATCAACGAAACTGTTTTACATTATTTCCGACAAGAAAAGTTTACAAGAGGAATAATAAAAGGAATCAAGATGACCGGAAAAGCCCTAAAAAAACATTTTCCACATCAAGAAAATGACGAAAACGAATTGCCAAATGAAATTTCTCAAAACTAAATTTTTAAGTTTTCTTTGGGTAATGCTTGCCTTGTTCATCACCCAAAAAACAATAGCACAGCAACCATTTCAACAGAATAATTTTATTACCCCTCAAGAGGTTATTAACAGTAAAACTATACCAAAAAGAATTGTAAATGATTATGGACGAATTTTCGATCCGATGCAGTTACAAGCCTTAGAAAACAAATTGGTTCATTTTGACGATTCTACCTCTACCCAAATTGCCATTGTTACTTTTCGAGAATTAAAAGGTTATCCAATCGAACTTTTGGCAAGTGAAATAGGCGATAAATGGGGTGTTGGCCAGAAAGATAAAGACAACGGAATTGTAGTTTTGATAAGTGATTTGGATAGAAAAGTAACCATTCGGACTGGTTATGGAGCGCAAATTCATATTCCGCCAACAATCGCCAACAATATTATCCAAAAAGACATGTTGCCTTATTTCAGAAATGGCGACTATTATCAAGGTGTAGACAAGGGAATCGATTCTATGCAAAGAGCCTTGAAAGGAAAATATAAAAACGAAAAAACTCCCGAAAATGATCAACTTGGATTTTGGGAAATTTTCTTTATTTTTCTCATAGTCATCATTTTGTTATCCATATTTTCTCGCGGTAATAATTCTGGAGGAAACCGCACACGTAGAAGAAGAAGTTTATTCGACGATGTTGTTATTATGAATACCGGAAGCACCATTTTTCGTGGTGGTGGAGGAAGTTTTGGTAGCGGCTCGGGAGGAGGCTTCGGAGGTTTCGGTGGCGGAAGCTTCGGAGGTGGCGGAGCAAGCGGAAGCTGGTAAAAATAATCACATCCTAACGTCTTATCAACCTTATTTTTAAATCATAAAGTAAGGTTGATTTTTTTATTATTTTTTAATTCGAGTCAACTATCGTAATTTTGACCAATAATCCAAAGCATGTCTGCATTCAATCATTTATTTTCATATCAACGAACCAAAAGCCCTAACGAATCATCAGACCAACGCTCTGCATATCAACGAGATTATGACCGAATAATTTTTTCGTCTGCTTTTCGTCGATTACAAAATAAAACTCAAGTTTTCCCTCTGCCAGGAAGTGTGTTTGTTCATAATCGGCTCACTCATTCACTAGAAGTTTCGTCTGTTGCACGTTCTATGGGGAGCTTAGTCGGGCAGTTTATTGCGAAAAATTATGATTTGAATGAAACGGCTTATGATTTTTATATGCACAGTCTGGCCGATGTACTTTCTTCGGCAGCTTTGTGCCACGATATAGGCAACCCGGCTTTTGGACATTCGGGCGAAGATGCAATAGCTTCTTATTTCGATCGGCACTCGACTGATCTAAAATCTCATTTTACCGAAGAACAATGGACTGATCTTATCTATTTCGAAGGAAATGCAAATGCCATTCGTATCTTAACCCAACAACAAAGTGGCAAATCAGAAGGTGGATTACGCCTCACTTACTCTACGATTGCTTCTATTGCAAAGTATCCTTGTGAGTCGATTGCACGAAAAAAATCGATATTACACAGAAAGAAATTTGGCTTTTTCCAATCAGAGAAAGAAACCTTTCGTCACATTGCAGAAGCGACAAATATGGTGCAAGAGAGTAATCAGCCCATGATTTTCAAGCGGCACCCTTTTGTGTTTTTGGTAGAAGCTGCTGATGATATTTGCTACAATATTATCGATGTCGAAGATTCTCATCGTTTGGGGATAATCGACCATGATAAATGCAAAGATTTATTCCTGAATCTAATTGCATCACTCAATCCCGAACAAATCGAAAAAACAAATTCTAACCTAAAAAACATTAGCGATAAAAATGATCGAATCGCTTATCTACGTGCGAAATCAATCAATTCTCTTACGCAAAAATCTGTAGAAGTTTATCAAAACAACATCGAACTTATCCTGCAAGGAAACTTCGATTATGCATTGTTGGATGTCATTAAAAATGATACAGAGAAAATCACCAAAAAAGTTTTAAGTGAAATTCAACGCTTTTCTATTGCCAATATTTATAATCATCGTTCGGTAGTCGAAATAGAAAATGCAGGATACAATGTAATGTCTGAGTTACTTACACAATTTATTCCGCCAATCCTAAAAGAAGCTCAGGAGCGAAAATCATACGAAAAGAAAGCACTAAAATTGGTGCCTGCGCAATTTATGTATGATGATAAAATGCCCTATGAGCGGGTTTTGGGTATATTGGATTATGTTTCTGGAATGACCGATAATTATGCTACCGAATTGTATAGAAGAATAAAAGGTATCGAAATAGGAATGCATATTTAACAACATGCAAATTTCGTACAAGCCTAGTTTTACTCTTCGATAGAGTAAATCCCTTCTTGTTTATTTAGAAATATAAACTTCTTTATTAATAATTCTATCGTGGGATTCGTATCGAAAGGATTAACAATCTTCATGATTCTTTCTCGATTTTTTATCTGATGATGCAACTCGTAATATCCATAACCAACAAATTTACCCTGATCGATAAAAAAGAAAGCATGTTCACCTGTTTTTCTTCCTTTATCTGACAAAATAAATGTTTCGGTAGGATAATTTGTACGATTTACCAATGCTTCGACCCGTTCATTGTACGTTTTTGGATTTTCTTTTCTTATGCAAGCTCCTTTACACTGCCCCATTTCGTATGAGAAACAAGAAGCCGAAGAAGGCTGAAGCAGATTTATTTTCGGACAAAGATTGTACTCTAAAGTAACTTTTTGCAAAAATTCTAGTGCCGTCTCTTTTCTAGCGAAAGTAAGAATAGGTTCTGCTTTTCGGCCTTTCCCTATTTCTAGACGATGATAAGAACGTTTAGAGGGAATAAAATACAAGCCATAAGGCGTTTTGGATTTGATGATTTTGATATTGAGAAAGGGTTGATTGAGATTGATCTCGTGCACTTCTTTTATCTCTGCTAACAATTCGCTTCCCGTTACTTCATAGGTGATATACTTTGTATAACGTTTTATTTTACTCGACTCGAAATTTTTGGAAGAAAAGTATCGATTCACTCGATAAGCAATATTGCTACTTCTACCTATAAAAATAATATCGTCTAATCGGTTATAAAAGTAAAATAATCCTGTTTTGGTTGGAAGGTTTTCTAAGAGTTTTTGATATTTTTCTTTTACCTTTTTCTCGGTTCTCAAGCCCGATTTTTTTTGGATAATTTTCTCACTATCTTTATCTCTCAACAGTTGAAAAAGTTTCAGTGTTGCACGCGCATCTCCCGATGCTCGATGGCGATCGGTAATCGGTATACCCAAAGCATTCGTTAACTTACCTAGCGAATAAGATTCCATGTTCGGGATTAATTTCTGAGCAAACTCAAACGTATCAATCCAGTCTTTTTCATAATCGTAGCCTAATTTTTTAAATTCTTGTCGAAGCATTCGATAATCAAACTTCACATTATGACCAACCAGAATACAATCTTCTGTAATTTCGACAATTCTCTTGGCTATTTCATGAAATTTTGGAGCAGTGAGCACCATTTTATCAGTAATATTGGTCAGCTTCTGCACGAAAGGATCTATTTTCCTCATAGGGTTTACCAATGAAATAAACTGATCCACAGTCGTTTGACCATCGTACCGAAAAATTGCTATATCGATAATCGACTCCTCTCCTACCTTGCCTCCTGTGGCTTCTATGTCTAATATTGCAAACACCTTATTTTTTACCTTTCATTGCACTCATCAACAATTTCATTCCCCAATCGATTAATTTTCGAGTGGCTGTCCTACTTACATCACGTGCCATCCGACTATCGGTCCACGAAGTTTGTTTCGGAGCTGTTGTTCTTCTTGTAGCAGGGATTGGTTTGGGAGCATTTTTTTCTGCATTGGCTTCTGTAAGTCGTTCACTCAACATCTCATGTGCACTGTGTCGATTGATAGAGTTTTGATATTTACTTACCAATTTAGAGTTATTGACCAATTGACTAATTTCGTTTTCGGTAAGGATATCCATTCTAGAGTTTGGTGAACGCATATACGTATAAGCCAAAGGTGTAGGTATACCTTTCTCGTCCAAAGCTGTTACAAACGCTTCTCCAATACCTAATTGAGTTATAACCTCGTCTGCTTTATAATAGGTAGAGATAGGATAGTTTTCGATGGCTTTTTGAATTTCTTTTCGATCTTTGGCTGTAAAACCACGCAAAGCATGTTGTACTTTTAGTCCGAGTTGGCTAAGTACGCCATCTGGAACATCACCCGGGACTTGGGTTACAAAAAATAATCCTACACCTTTCGATCGAATTAATTTTACCATCGTCTCTATTTGGTTGAGCAATGTTTTCGATGCTTCCTTGAATATAAGGTGGGCCTCATCAATGAAGATTACTAATTTCGGTCTGTCAGAGTCTCCTTGCTCTGGAAATTGAGAATAGATTTTATTCAATAAACTCAACATAAAAGTAGAAAACAAATTCGGTTGATTTTGGATATCGGTTAATCGTATAATATTCACGGTTCCTTGTCCATTGTTTACTTGTAATAAATCTTGTACATCGAAACTTGGTTCACCAAAAAATTTTGTAGCTCCTTGTTGCTCTAGTCCAACAATTTTTCTGAGAATTGCTCCTAGAGAAGCAGGTGATATTGTACCGTAATTAGAATTTAATTCTGTTTTCCCTTCGGGTGTATCGGTTACATATTGCAGTACACGACGCATATCTTCTAAATCAATCAATGGGAGATTATTATCTTCACAATATTTAAAGATAATGGAGATAATACTTGATTGTGTTTCATTCAATTCTAAAATTTTACTAAACAAAACCGGACCAAATTCTTCGATCGTTGCTCGAAGCTTCACCCCTGGCTCATCGCTAATAGAGAGTAACTCGCTTGGTGCAGCTTTGGCTACATACGGCAACCCCAAAACCTCGTGTCGTTGCAGAATTGCTTGGTTATGCTCATCTCCTTTGGCTGCGATCCCAGATAAATCTCCTTTGATATCCATAAGCAATGTGGGAACACCTTTTTCTGATAATTGTTCTGCTATGATTTGCAAAGATTTTGTTTTTCCGGTTCCTGTTGCTCCACCAATCAAACCGTGACGATTCATGGTTTTTAGGGCAATAGAGATTTCTGCCTCAGGAACTACTTCTCCGTCGAGCTTGGCTTTTCCTAATATTATTTTATCACCTTTGTACTGGTATCGCGATTGTATTTCTTGTATAAATGCTTCTCTGTTCGACATGTTATTAGGTTTTAAGGTAATTGATATTGTACGATAACGGGATAATGATCAGAAAACTTTTTTCGGATAATCTTTCCATCAATAGGAATAAATTCTTTCGAATGAAACAAATAATCAATCCGAATCGGAAAACGAAAACCATGAAAAGTCGTCGCATTTCCTTTTCCTACTTGCAAGAAAGAATCATACAAATAGGCATTTAGTTGTTGATATTCATAGGATGCGGGTGTGGCGTTCAAGTCACATCCTACCAATACAGGATACGGACTTTTGGTGATATATGGCATAATTTCTTTGAGTTGTTTTTCATGCATCAGCATTCCTGCAATCAACTTATTTTCTATTTTTTTTGTTTTCTCTTCTACTTGTGCAGAGTTTTCGGCTTCGATAGTCGATTTCACTAGATTTTTATCAACTCCCATCGTTTCCATATATATATTTACCAAACGTATTGTGTCTTTCCCTGTATCGATATCTGCATAAGCGGCAGTTCCTTTATTATTTTGAGTAGGAAAATTTATTTGTTTGGTTTCTATAATAGGATATTTACTAAAAAAAGCTATTAAGCCGTAATGTTCGCTATAATAGGACTGTAATTCTTTTTCTATTGATTTGAAGTTCTTTTCGTATGCTTCTTGAAACATCATTATATCTGCCAAATTTTTGGCTATAAATTGATCGGTTCCATCATCCCGAATGAAATGTGCGTTATACGACATCACACTGAGATTTGGTTTTGCGTTAGACTTCTTTTGGAATAAGCCTATCGGATAAGAATAAGTAAAAATATTGAGTACACCAAAAGATGCTACCAACACAATTAGGGCATATCGCCAACTAACGATAAGCCAATACCCGACAAAAAGACATGCAACAAGAAATATAAAAGGATAACCAATAGAAATAAAATTGAAATAAGGGATTTCTGAAGGTGCAAAAAAACGATTGAGATAAACAGAATATGCCATTAACAAAAATACCCCATTGAAAAACAAAAGGAATTTATTGAAAAAATTTAACTGAAAGCCTTTTCCTTGTTTCATCGTCCTTCTCTAAATAAAAAATCTTTCTCTTCTTTGGTCAAACTTTCATAACCCGAACGAGAAATTTTATCGAGAATTGCATCTATTTTTTGTTGTTTAGCTACTTTTTGTGCGTTAAACTCATAGTCTTCTCGAGATTTTTTTTGCTCGTTTGGTTTGTTTGTTGTTTGATTGGTATAGGTTTTAAAGGTAGTCTTTTTCTTCTGATTGAAGAAATTTCTTATTTCTCTAATTCGTTGTCCTATAAAATCATTTCCTTTTTCGAATTGTTTCATATACAGATACCCAACAGCAGCTCCTCCAAAATGAGATAAACTTCCGCCAGAATTACGACCATCTATTATCTGATACACATCCAAGCCTAATAAAAAGAAAGCAATATAGAGTATAGGGAAGCTATTGGGGAAAAACAACAATCGAACTGGTATTTTAGGATTATAAGATACCAGACCAAAAAAAGTAGCATATATTGCAGCTGATGAACCTACTAAATAACTTGATCCTGACGAAAAATAACCCGCAAACAAACAGTAGAATAAAGCACCGCCTAAGATTCCAAGAATATAAAAAGTAAGGAAGTCTTGATCTCTAAAATAGCGTAAAAACATGCTACTAATATAATATAACAACAGCATATTGAGGAACAAATGCCATAGTTCGCCATGTAAAAATGCATAAGTAAAAATGCTCCAAGGGTGCTTAATTAATGCATTGGGTTGACTGGAAAGTGCTATAATATTATCGATCTGGAAAGATGGAAAAATTTTCTTTAGTACAAAGCCAACTATCAATATCGTAAAGAAAAAGATAATATTGATATAAATCAATTTCGTTGCGATATTGCCAGACTTATATTTCAATTTCAATTCATCTAATATGCCATTTACCATCTTCTAAATTGATTTTTCTTCCAATTTCTAATGTACAAATAACCTACCAATGCACCTCCTAAATGTGCAAAATGTGCAACAGGATTCCAACTATAATTTGCAATTCCCATATAAAACTCTAAAACGATAAGTATCGGTATAAAATATTTAGCTTTGATCGGAATTGGTAAAAAAATCATCATTAGTTTTGCCTCAGGGTACAGAACTGCAAAAGCGACGAGCAAACCATATATAGCTCCAGACGCACCTACCATTGCTGTGGTATACGCGCTAAATAAATGCACTATATTATCTGCAATAGATTTTGTAAGCTGGATATTATTTAGTTTACTTTCTAAAGTATTCAATTCTTGATTTTTTATATGTACAATTTCTTCACTCGTACCATTACTATGCATAATTCCTTGCCCAGCTTCGTATGCAGAACGTTTGATAAGATCCAAATCTATCATCGATAAAGAATCTTTCACTTCGGTTAACTGAAAATAGGTAGATAAGTTAAATAAAGCAAAACCACAAAAACCAGCCAATAAGTACATTGCTAAGTATTTTTTTGCACCAATTGTTTGCTCTACAACCGAGCCAAACATCCACAAACCAAACATATTGAATAGGATATGTGTAAAATCTGCATGCATAAACATATGCGACAAAACCTGCCAAAATCTAAAGTTGGGCGATTCTGGATAAAAAGCTCCAAAAACCATATCGAGATCCAATCCTTTGCTAGCAAAAATATATTTTGCCAAGAAAAACAGTACATTGATTATCAATATATTTTTAGTGATTACAGGAATTCTATTGAGCATTCGATTAATTTATTTTTTTTTCTATTTCTTGAAGATTCATTTTTATAAAAACCGGTTTTCCGTAGGGTGTAAAATTCGGATAATCAAGCATCAGCAATTGTTGAACCAAAGTTACCATTTGTTCTTTCTTCAGAATTTCTCCTTTTTTTATTGCTGCATTTTTTGCGAAAATTTTAGCAAAAGAAGACTCAAAATCTACACCTTGACTGAAGTCTAGTTCTGCAATAAAATCAGCAAAAATACCGGCCACATGACTTTGATCTACATCGACCGGAATTGCATTGACCAAAATCATTTCTTCTCGGAAACACAAATCAAAACCATAAAGAATTAATTCTTTTTCGATTGTTTTTATACGTTCTATATTCACAGGCGATGCCTCTAACTCGATTGGGAATAATAATTGTTGTGCCAAAGCATGATCTGTTTTGGTTCGCAGAAAACGTTCATACAATACTTTTTGATGCGCTCTATGCTGATCAATAACCAACAATTCGCCCAAATGTTCTACTACCAAATAACGCAAATTCCATTGCAAAATTTGGGTTGGTAATTCAGAATCCAACTCGAACAATGCTTCGGTTGGAGTATTTTCTTGCGTCAAGATTTCACTTTCTCGGTAAAAATCGAGATTTGCCTGGATGGTTGTTGGCGTAGGTTTGGTTTGTGTAAAAGGGTTATCAAACGGATTGTAATCCGAAGAAACCATAATTTTTGGCTCCACGATTGGTTTATCTTTCGGATGATTGATAAAAGCCCACCGAGGATCTTGATCAAAATCAAGAGAAGGAACAACATTAAATTGCCCTAAACTGTGCTTGATTGCCGAACGTAACAGCTGAAAAATCTTGGTATCTTCCTCGAATTTTATTTCTGTTTTGGTTGGATGAATGTTGATATCTATTTTAGAAGGATCCAACTCTAAATACAAAAAATAACTTGGTGTATAACCATTTGGTAGCAAACCTTCGAAAGCATCAGTAATTGCTTTATGTAAATAGGCATTTTTGATGAATCGGTTATTGACAAAAAAGAATTGTTCTCCTCGTGATTTTTTAGCAGAATCGGGTTTCCCTACATAACCTTTGATATTAACGATTTCTGTTTCTTCTAAAATTTCTAACAATTGGGTTTCTATCTTTTTACCAAAAATCTGTACTATTCGCTGCTTCAGATTTCCTGCTTTCAGGTAATAAACATCAGAATTATTATGAATTAACTGAAAAGAAATTCCCTCATGCGCCAAAGCTATTCGTTGAAATTCATCCTGAATATGCCTAAACTCTACTTGATTTGATTTGAGAAAATTACGTCTTGCCGGAACGTTATAAAAAAGATTTTTCACAGAAACAGATGTTCCACTGGGCGTTACTACTGGTTCTTGCACCCGTACATCTCCTCCTTCAATCACCAACAGACTACCCAAGGTTTCATCAGTTAACTTAGTTTTTGCTTCTACTTGTGCTACTGCTGCAATAGAAGCTAGAGCTTCCCCCCGAAAACCTTTGGTTGTGATGTGAAAAATATCTTCGGTAGTGCGAATCTTTGATGTTGCATGACGCTCGAACGCCATACGAACATCGGTCATACTCATTCCCTTTCCGTCGTCTATGATTTGTATCAGACTCCGACCAGCATCTTTTATTAAAACTTTTATTTCGCTAGCGCCAGCATCCACCGCATTCTCCATCAGCTCTTTGACAACCGAGGATGGTCGTTGCACAACCTCTCCCGCAGCTATCTGATTTGCTACATGATCTGGCAATAATTGGATTATATCTCCCATCTATTCTTTTTGGCTTTCGTCCTTAGATAATCTACAAATATACAAACTTATCGACTCTATAAAAAGAGATTACTCATACGATTCCCTAAGTGTTTAGGAAATTATTTGGTTTGGATAGAAAAAGATTAATACTCTTTTTCGATGATGGTCCCTACTTTATCAAATTCTTGATTAATTTCTACATCCTTGTCAGGAAAAAATATAGAAAAAAGAATAATCAAACCAAAAGAAATCGGAAAAGCTGGAATCATCGCATAAACTTCTTTGTACGGATGTTCTAAAATCATCCAAAACAAAACGATTAATCCGCCGGAGATTAATCCTACCAATGCACCAACTCGCGAAGTTTTTTTCCAAAGCAAACTCAACAACATTAGTGGACCGAAGGCTGAACCAAAACCAGCCCATGCATAGCCCACCAAGTTTAGGATAGAATTGTTTGGTGAAATCGACAGTAGCAATGCTATTATTGCAACGATAAGAACCGAAAGTCGACTGACCCTAAGCAATGTTTTTTGTGAAGCATTTTTATTGAGAAAAGAACGATAAAAATCTTCGGTCATCGAACTCGAAGTTACCAACAATTGCGAGGATATTGTACTCATAACCGCTGCTAAAATAGCACAAAGCAAAAAGCCCGAAATAAGTGGATGAAACAAGGCTCTAGAGAAATAGATGAAGATGGTTTCTGGATCATCAATTATAGTGTGGTACTTGGTCATATAAGCAATCCCAACTAAACCAATCAGCATGGCACCTCCTACACAAAATATCATCCAAGTAATCCCGACAGTTCTAGCTTTTTTCAAATCTTTTACTTGATCAATTGCCATAAAACGAACCAAAATATGTGGTTGACCAAAATATCCTAGCCCCCATGAAGCAAGCGACAAAATCCCGATGGTTGTGGTTCCTTCGAACCAACTTAAATTAGTTGGACTCTCAAGATCGATCCAATGTTTGGTTTCGGCTATTCCTCCGATTTGGATCACAATGATAATCGGAATGACCAAAAGAGTAATAACCATTATTATTCCTTGTACAAAATCGGTTAAACTAACTGCTAAAAACCCGCCTAAAAAAGTATAGATAATCACCACTAAACTGGTAATCAATAGTCCGTAATGATAATCGACTTCAAAAGCAGACTCGAACAATCTACCTCCCGCAACCATCCCCGATGATGTGTATAAGGTAAAAAAAACTAAGATAATAATCGATGAAATAAGTTTCAGAAGATGTGTTTGGTCTTTAAATCGGTTTTCGAAATAGACGGGCAGCGTAATTGCATTCCCAGCCACTTCAGAATAAACTCGTAGCCTTGGTGCCACCAAAACATAATTGAGAAAAGCCCCAATCGTTAAACCAATTGCCAACCAACCACTCGACAACCCTACCGCATACATAGCACCAGGAAGCCCCATCAGCAACCAACCACTCATATCGGCAGCGCCTGCTGAAAGCGCTGTAACCAGTGCCCCCATTTTCCTTCCTCCAATCAAGAAATCATCCGACGAAGTTTTAGTTTTTTGATAAGAGTAGAAGCCGATCATCAACATCATTATCATATAAATCCCGATGGAAATATATTCTAAGGTATTCATAGATTGTTTTTTTTCGAAGATAAAACTTTCATAAGAAAAACGTTGTGTTTACTGAGATTTTCTTGATTTTAGGAGAACAAAAGCAAGAGTAATTAAAAAAACTTTTCAGACCTTTGCAGCTTTAAATAAATACATGAAAGTATCGCTAAAAAATTGGTTAACTCTCCTTGTCTTATCGCTTACTTGGGGAAGTTCTTTTATACTAATCAAACAAGGTCTGAATGCCTTTACACCGTATCAAGTTGGCGCATTGAGAATGACGATTGCTGCAGGTTTTTTATCGATTTGGGGAATTAGGAATTTACGGAAAATTCCACGAAACAAAATATTTTGGGTAATATTAGCTGGTGCAAACGGAAACTTTATACCTATGTTCCTTTTCCCAATAGCCCAAACTCATGTTAGTAGTTCTATGGCTGGCATTCTCGATTCGCTTGTTCCTATTTTTGTATTACTTTTCGGTGCATTGTTTTTTGCAATTCCTGCCAAAACAAATCAGATCATAGGAGCTTTAATCGGATTTTCTGGTGCAGTTCTCTTAATTGGTTTTGATGGTATGTCGGGTGAAAATAGCCTGTTACACAGTTTATTGATTGTATTGGCAACTGCCATGTACGGGATTAATGGTTTGATCATCACCTCGAAGCTAAGGGATATACCATCGTTTCAATTATCAACTGCTTTATTTTCCATTTGGTTAATCCCAGCCATTATTGTTCTTATTTTATCGGGCTTTTTCACAAATTTTACAGGGAGTACAGAACAATGGAACAGCTTGGGTTATATAACCTTATTAGGATTTTTTGGTACAGCAATCGCCATGATGTTGTTCTACAAAATGATCCAAGAAACTAGCGCAATTTTTGCTTCGATGGTTACCTACATCATGCCTATAGTTTCTGTGTCTTGGGGAGTAATGGTCGGTGAGCATATCACATGGCTGCATTTTGTCGGTTTTTTATTAATCCTCTGCGGTGTTTACCTCATCCAAAAAAAATCGAAAAATGAAATCGAACAATCAGAATATATACAAAAAGAAGTTTAGTGTTTTTTGGATAAAAGCATTTCTGCATGTGGTAAATGATCCTCTATATACACTTGCGATACTTGCACAAAATCATAAGATTCATAAAACGGAATCAAATATTCTTGTGCAGATATACGAATTGCGTTTCTAGGATAAAGATTGCTAACTGCCTCTATGGCAAAAGTCACCAATTGTCTTCCTATTTTATGCCTTCTATATTTTGGATGCGATAAAACACGCCCTATAGACGTTTCATTCGGGTAGGATAAATCCGGTGGAACCAAACGCGTATACGCTACCATTTGCCCATCTTTCTCGGCCCAAAGATGATAGCAACCCAAATCTTTGTTATCTATATCTTGGTATATACAGGCTTGTTCGATGATAAAAACCATTTCTCGTAGTTGTAAAATCTGGTAGATTTCCAAAGCAGATAATTCATCAAATCGTTTTATTTTCCAGACCAAATGCATTTTTTTTAATTCATTTTCGAGTATTTAGCCAAAATATTTTCGAAACGTTTTTGACTTAGCATGTATTTCAATCTTACCGATAATTTCTGCATCCTTTTACCGATATAATAGTGAGGTTTCAGATTTTTCTTATTCAATAATTTCTCGATTATAGGAATCAGTTTCTCTGGTGGAGTTCCGTTTTCTACTTCCTTGTCAATTTCTTCAACCACAGCAAAAAATTTATCTTTATGAAATGCTGAAACGGTACTTTTAACACGACTTTCTGCAATATTTGTACGAATATCTCCAAAGTTTAGAGTGGCAATCTCTACGCCTGTTTTACGATTCTCTAAACGCAATGCTTCCGTTAAACGATCTATGACCGATTTCGAGGCAGAATAGTAACCTCTGAAAGGCAATGCATGATTACTAGCAATCGAAGAAACATTAAAAATCCAACCGTATTTCTGTGCTCTCATATGTGGTAAAACTGCCTGAATCGTATAAAGTGATCCAAAAATATTAACATTAAAAAGCTTATCCACATCTTCCTTGCTTGCGTCTTCTACAGCACCCAACATACCAATCCCTGCATTGTTAATCAAGACATCGATTCTTTTTTGTTCATGCAAAATAGTTTCGATTGATTTGTACACATTTTCTTTATTTGTTACATCAGTCGGAAGATGATGGAAAGTTTCTTTACCATGCATTGTTCTCGACAATCCATACACAATATGACCTTTTGATTGGAAATAATTGGCCAAGGTAAGCCCAACACCCGCCGAAGAACCGGTGATTACAATTACTTTTTGCTGCATGATGGGATTCTATAAATTTTCTGAAAGCAAAGATAAAGAGAACAAAATGAATTCTATAGATTATTTTTTAAAATTTATTTGTCTGAAAATCAAATTTTTACAAAAAATAAAAATAAAATACTTCTTTTTGATTTGTATAATCCAAAAACAGCGCTATATTTGCAATCCAAATAAGAAAGGTCTCTTAGCTCAGCTGGTTCAGAGCACCTGCCTTACAAGCAGGGGGTCACTGGTTCGAATCCAGTAGGGACCACAAAAAGGAAGCGTTCTTTTTTTATAAATTATTTACATCGGGCTCTTAGCTCAGCTGGTTCAGAGCACCTGCCTTACAAGCAGGGGGTCACTGGTTCGAATCCAGTAGGGCCCACAAAGTACGTTTGTGAAAACTGCTTTATACTAAAAATAATTTCGGGCGAATAGCTCAGTTGGTTCAGAGCATCTGCCTTACAAGCAGAGGGTCGGGGGTTCGAATCCCTCTTCGCCCACAACCTATCAAACCCTTATCAAATTCTTGGTAAGGTTTTTTTGTTTTTAAGCTTTTCTGTATTCCATCCTACTGAAATTATTGTCCTGACTTTCATCCTTCTGAAATAAAAAACCGCTCTACAAAAAGCAGAACGGTTGAGTAATTTGTTGCAGTAATTTTCTTAGAAGTGAATATGCTCACCTGTTTTGGTAACAAAGGCTTTTTTACGAAAAATCAGCAAACATGCGATTCCGATAAAGATGGCAGAGTCGGCAATGTTGAATACGGGTTGGAAGAACTTATAATGCGTTCCGCCAACTATTGGTACCCAAGTAGGCCAATCGAACTCGAATAACGGGAAATAGAGCATATCGACTACGCAACCAAGCATAAACGATGAATAGCCATCGAAGTTTGCTTTGGCGAGTCCATTGTACCCTACCCAACTCATGAGTTGATCATTGTAAACGGTTCCTTTGTCGAAAATTATACCATAGAATAGACAATCGATTACATTCCCGATGGCGCCTGCTAAAATGAGGGCGACCGGTAGGAGGAAAAAGTTACTTGCTTTTTTTCTTGACCACTTCATTACAAACCAGATGATAAAACCAATCAATCCGATTCGAAAAATGGTGAGAAGATGTTTCCCAAATAAACCTCCGAATTCTATTCCGTATGCCATTCCTGGATTTTCGACAAATGCCAATTGAAATCCTTTGAAAACTTCGACACTTTCATGCAGTTCGAAATTTGTTTTGATATAAAATTTCGATAATTGATCGATGAACAATACAATGAAAGCGACGAGCCAAACCTTCTTTAACATAAGCGATTAGCGTTGCAAATTTTTAGCTTCGATACTTAGGGTTGCGTGTGGCACTAAGCGTAAACGATCTGGATTGATCAACTTACCGGTTACACGACAAATTCCGTAGGTTTTATTTTCTATTCGGATTAATGCATTTTTTAGGTCGCGAATAAATTTTTCTTGTCGCGAAGCTAATTGCGCATTTTGTTCTTTACTCATGGTTTCAGAACCTTCTTCAAAAGCCTTAAAGGTAGGAGATGTATCATCGGTACCGTTGGTTTTATCGTTCATAAAAGTTTCCTGGATCATCTCTAGGTCTTTTTGCGCTTGAGCCAACTTCTCTTCGATAATCGCTTTGAATTCAGCCAGCTCGCTGTCTGAATAACGGATCTTTTCTTCAGTTGTTTTACTCATAATATTAGTGTTTTAGAATTGTTAGTTGTAACTTCTCATCATTGATTTCCACAGGGATACCATTAACGATTGTAGTATCAAAGGTCAAATTGTCTGCCAAAGTCTCATTGCGCACATATTCCATATTTGCCGTTACAGCTTGTTCTATTGCAGGGTTTTTCTCGATAATGATATCGATTCTATCGGTAACTTCGAACCCATTTTCTTTGCGTAAGTTTTGGATTCGATTAACCAATTCGCGAGAAATCCCTTCATCGATTAGCGCTTGGGTTAACGTGAGGTCTAAGGCCACGGTGAGTTGTGCATTGGAAGCAACTGTCCAACCTGGAATGTCTTTCGTTGCAATCTCGAAGTCATCTACCTCTATGGTATGTTTTTCTCCGTTGACTTCTAACTCAATATACCCCGTGTTTTCTAATTCTACTATTTGTTCATTTGTTAATTGTGCCGTTGCTGCAGCCACGGCTTTCATGTCTTTTCCAAATTTAGGACCTAAGGTCTTGAAGTTTGGTTTTATGGATTTGACCAAAATATCAGAAGCTTCTTCATTGGTCAGTAATTGTATTTCTTTTACGTTGACTTCTTGTTTCAATAAATCGCTTACCGCCAATAAACGATTCTTCATGGTTTCGTTCAGGACCGGAATCATTACTTTTTGCAATGGTTGACGCACACGATTATCGCTTAATTTACGCAAAGACAAAATCATACTTGTTGCCAATTGGGCTAAGCGTGTTTGTTCTTGCAACTCTTCATTGATCAAAGCTTGGTTTACTTGAGGGAAATTAGCCAAATGTACTGATGTAGCTTCATTTTTCCCTGTTGCATCGTTTAGATCTTTATACAAACGATCCATAAAGAATGGTGCGATAGGAGAGCTCAAGATAGCCACGGTTTCTAGCACTGTGTAAAGCGTTTGGTAGGCGGCAATTTTATCTTTTGAGTAGTCTCCTTTCCAGAAACGTCTTCTTGATAAACGCACATGCCAATTGGATAAGTTGTCTATCACAAACTCTTGGATAGCGCGTGCTGCTTTAGTTGGCTCATAGTCAGAGAAGAATTCATCTACTTGTTGAATCAAGGTATTTAATTCTGATAGAATCCATTGATCTAGCTCATCTCTTTCTTCTACTGGAATTTCTTTTTCGGCATAAGTAAACCCGTCAACATTCGCATATAGTGCAAAGAATGAGTATGTATTGTACAAGGTACCGAAAAATTTACGGCGTACTTCATCTACTCCTGCCAAGTCGAATTTTAGGTTTTCCCATGGTTGAGCATTGGCAATCATATACCAGCGTGTAGCATCTGGACCATAGGTTTCTAGTGTATCGAAAGGATCAATGGCATTTCCTAATCTTTTCGACATTTTTTGACCATTTTTATCCAGCACCAAGCCATTCGACATTACATTTTTATAAGCTTTCGAATCAAAAACCAAAGTTGCAATAGCATGCAATGTATAGAACCAACCACGGGTTTGATCAACTCCTTCTGCAATAAAATCTGCAGGATACATGGTATGATTATCAATTAACTCTTTATTCTCGAATGGATAATGCACTTGTGCATAAGGCATTGCTCCAGAGTCGAACCATACATCAATCAGATCTGCTTCTCGTTTCATTGGTTTACCGCTTGCCGAAACAAGTGTAATTTCATCGACTACATTCTTGTGTAAGTCTATCAAATCATAATTCTCTTCGGACATGTTGCCAACCTCAAAATCTTTGAATGGATTTTCTTTTTGGATTCCTACTGCAATTGATTTCTCTATTTCTTGCACCAATTCTTCTACCGACCCGATAATGATTTCTTCCTCTCCATCTTCGGTTCGCCAAATAGGCAAAGGAATTCCCCAATAACGTGAACGAGATAAATTCCAATCATTTACGTTTTCTAACCAATTACCAAATCGACCTTCTCCAGTTGCTTTGGGTTTCCAGTTGATTTCTTTGTTTAGTTCGACCATTCGATCTTTCACTTCGGTGACTTTTATAAACCAAGAATCTAATGGATAGTATAGGATTGGTTTGTCGGTTCTCCAACAATGTGGATAACTGTGCTTGTATTTTTCTACTTTGAAGGCTCTATTTTGTTCTTTAAGCAAAATAGCGATTTCTACATCAACTGATTTTTCCGGTGCTTGTCCTTCATCGTAATATTCATTTTTTACAAATTTACCTCCATAACCTTTGGGTAGTGAAGCTACAAAACGTCCTTGCAAATCAACCAAAGGAACAGCATTTCCATGATCGTCTAGTACCAACATTGGAGGAACGCCTGCGTCTTTTGCTACACGAGCATCATCTGCACCAAAAGTTGGCGCTGTATGCACGATTCCTGTTCCATCTTCGGTAGTAACGAAATCTCCTGGGATTACCTGGAAAGCATTGTCTGCATTTTCGTATGGTAATGCCCAAGGCAAGAGTTGTTCGTATCGGATTCCTACTAAATCCTTCCCTTTAATTTCTCGTATTATTCTATATGGAATTGTTTTGTTTCCTGCCGTATAATCCGTAAAATCTTCTTCGGTTTCGGTTAGGTGATATGGTTTCGTAAATTGTTTAGATAACAATGCTTTTGCCAATACTACGGTGATTGGTTCGTGGGTGTATTGATTAAAAGTTTCTACGACTACATAATCGATATTTGGGCCAACAGTCAGTGCTGTGTTCGATGGTAAGGTCCACGGGGTTGTTGTCCAGGCTAAGATGTAGACATCATTTTCTTGATTATCGAAAAGTTTGGTCGAATTTTTATCGACCTTAAATTGTGCCACGATGGTAGTGTCTGTTACCTCTTGATAGGTCCCTGGCTGATTGAGTTCGTGCGATGACAAACCTGTCCCTGCTTTAGGAGAATAGGGCTGAATGGTATACCCCTTATACAAATAACCCTTGTCGTATATTTGTTTCAAAAGCCACCAAACCGTTTCCATGTATTTTGGTTTGTAGGTAATGTACGGATCATCCATATCTACCCAATACCCCATTTTTTCTGTCAGATTGTTCCATAAATCAGTATACCTCATTACGGTTCGCTTACAAGCTTCGTTGTATTGCTCTATAGTAATTTTGGTTCCGATATCTTCTTTGGTAATTCCTAATTCTTTTTCGGTTCCTAATTCTACCGGCAAACCATGGGTATCCCAACCTGCTTTGCGGATAACTTGTTTTCCTTTCAGGGTTTGGAAACGACAAAAGATATCTTTGATCGAACGTGCTAGAACGTGATGAATTCCTGGTTTTCCATTTGCAGAAGGTGGTCCTTCATAAAAAACGTACGAATCCTTTCCATCTCGAGAAGTAATACTTTTCTCGAAAACGTTTTGTTCTTTCCACTCTTTGAGAGTTTCATCTGCAATCTGAACTAAATTTAAGTGCTTATATTCTTTAAAATCCTTGGCCATTTATTTTAAATAATTTTCTTTTTTCTTCAAGATTTGCGAATATACGGATTTAATCATTTTTATCCTATCATTTTTCTATTCTGACGCATTAATTTACAAATTAATAATCTTTCTATCCAAACAAGAGCTTTTTGACAATAAATCTACCTGCACCTAATTATTAATGCAATAAATTATTCATTGATAAATTCATAAAAATTGTATTTTAGTTTCATGAAAACAGTCCTCAACAAACCTCATTTTGTATTCTTTTTCTGGGTTTTTATGCTTTTTTTGGGTTGTAAAAAAGGAGTAGAATACGAAAACATACTACCACCCGATGCCGTGGCAGTTGCCATTATCAATCCCAAACAGTTGGCCATCAAAGCTAACCTTACGAAGATAGATCAATACAAAGTTTTTCAGCTTTTCGAAGAATCACTGACCACCAAAAACGCTTCTACGGCAAAACTTTGGGAAACATTAAGAAAAGATCCCACCGAAATAGGAATTGATCTGAATAGACAAATTTTTGTTTTCATGGTGGAAAAAAACCAACAACAATATGTTGGGATTAGTATGAAAATGGGAAGCAAAAAGAAATTTGAAAATTTTTTAGCAAATTTACACCAAGCTTCTTCTGAAAAAGAAATTTCTTTTTATCAAGAAAATGATTTCCATTTCAGCTCGAGTTATCAATATCCTTTGGTGGGATGGAACAAAAACTCGATTCTATTTTTAGCAAGTACTTACCAAAACAATACAGAAAGCCTGAAAAAAACTTTTCATGATCTTACCCATAATAAACAATCGTTGTACCAAGACCCAAGCTTCCACGATGTGGTTGTGCAGGCACAAGATGTCAGTATTTGGACGACTAATTCTTTTTTTAGGCAGTTTACAGATTCTACCAGCGATATTGAAAAATATCCTAGGAACAATTGGGTTACGCACCTCAACTTTGTAGATGATGGGTTGGCCATTACTCAAAAATTCCATCCAGATCCCATCCTAAAAAAACAGCTCGATTCTCTCCCTTTTTGGAGAAAATCTACACCGTCTGATCTATTCGATTGGGCACCAAAACAATCGTATGCCAATTTTTTTATTTCGGTGCAGGAAGAGCAAATTTACAATGTGCTGAAGGAGCAAAAACTCATTAACAAAACTTTGGAAGAATTTGATATACAACTCGAAAAATACCCAAACAGTTTTCAGGGTACAGCTTTATTTAGCATTTTCGATTTTCAATCGACCCTCCAAAAAACTACCGAAAGAGATGCTTCTCTTGCCCATCAATCTCTTTCGCTCCAGCAAAACAGTATTCCGCAATTTGTTTGGCTAAGCGAGATGAAAAATCTAGATTTCTTAACAGCTTTTATCCAAAAAAATGCTGATCGAATAAAGGTTTATCAAACCTACTGGGAGTTGCGTTTAGAGAGTCTTCCTTCGATTTATTTCACTCAAAAAGAACCGTATTTTCTTATGACAAATAATGTCGAACAAATAAAAAAGTTCACTTTGCAAATTAAAGATACAGAAACTTTTAAGGATAGTGAATATGCTAAAAATGCAAAATATCCTTTGTACGCATATTTCAATCTCGATCTGCAGCAGTATCCAGAAAATTTACAAACGAATTTTTATGGTTTGACGAATTTCACGTCGATGAAAATCATAAAACCTTTGTTTGAAATTCTAGATTTTGTTGACCTTAAAGCAACTGATTCGTACACCAAGACAGGGAAAATACATTTGAAAAATTCGGATAAAAATGCCCTAGAAACAATTCTTTTGGCACTTGACCAAGTATATATCAATATAATGTTATAGAGAAAAATGAAAATAAAAATTGATCGATTAATCCCAAAGCCTTTAGAGACTTTTGGTTTTGATGATTCTATGATTTGGGATAAAACTTACGAATTCGAAAAAGAAAATCATTACCAAATTATCGCTCCTTCGGGTGTCGGAAAGTCTACTTTGATTAATATTTTATACGGCATCAGAAAAGATTACACCGGGCGGGTTTGGTTTGATGAGCAAGATATTCGGGATTTCTCGGTTTCGCGTTGGACACATGAAAGAAATACACGCTTGGCGTATGTTTTCCAGGGACTACATTTGTTTGAAGAATTGACTTTGATGGAAAATATCTTATTAAAAAACAATTTGACTAACTTTAGCACCAAAGAAAAAATAGAAAACTGGATCGATCGCGTTGGACTTTCGAAACATTTATACCAAAAAGCAGCACATCTTTCTTATGGTCAACGACAACGAATTGCTGTTGTGAGAGCACTATGCCAGCCTTTTGATTTTCTATTGCTCGACGAACCTTTTAGCCATCTAGATACTGAAAATTCACAAGTTTTATTGGATATTATTTTCGAAGAAAGTCTACAACAAAATGCAGGAATTATTCTGACAACTTTACATCCTATCAACGATAAACGAATACAACATGCGGTTACACTCTAGTATTTTACTCGACAAACTATTCAGAAAAAACCTTAGTTTTGTTCGATTATTTTCATTTCTATTTTTTTCGATCATTGGGTTTTATATTATCCTGCTTGCTAGTCATCTATATTTGGATTTATCACCCAAGCTAAAAGACGATTCTGCTTTATGGAAAGGGAATTATCTTATCATCAGTAAAAAAGTTTCTGCAATCAACACATTGACCAGAAAGCAAAATACTTTTGATGAGAGAGAAATCAACGAACTGAAATCACAAGAATTCGTAAAGCAGTTAGGAATTTTCAGAAGCAGTCAATTTCCGGTAAAATTGCAGATTAGTGGCGTGGCTGGTATCAGAGGTTTTTCGACTGATTTGTTTTTAGAATCAATACCGAACTCTTTTCTAGAAGTCGATAACGAGCGTTGGCAATGGAAAGAAGGCGACGCTTATATTCCGATCATTCTACCCAAAAATTATCTCAATTTATACAATTTTGGTTTTGCGAGCAGTCAAGGATTACCACAGGTTTCGGAAGGTTTATTCAAACAAATTCCGTTTCAACTTCTTTTAGGAAAAGGAGAAAATCAACAACTTTATCAGGCTAAAATTATCGATTTCACCACTAAAATCAATACGATTTTGGTGCCGGATAATTTTTTAGAGTGGGCAAATACACATTATCAAACCGACCAAAAAAACACACCATCTTCTCGTTTGATTATCGAAACAAATGCGCTTAGCGGTTCTAAGGCTTTGCCTTTTTTAGAACAAAAAGAATATGATATTAACCGGGACGAACTGAAGAATAATGAAATTTTATTTTATCTAAAAATAGGATTCTCGGTGACACTACTAATTGGGTTGTTAATCGTCGTTGCTTCGATTTGGTTATTGATCATTAACTTTCAGTTGATTGTAGAAAAAAACAAAGAAAAGCTGCGCGACCTACACTACATTGGTTATTCGCCACAACAATTGATTCGCCCCTATGTATCGTATACTATTTTTAGTCTTTTATTGACTTTTGTGATCGCATTGTTGGCGGTTTGGTTTTCGGTAAGAAGTATCTATGCAAAGCTCAACGAATTGAATATCAATAGTAATTCTAACTTTATCGAAGTTGTATTGATTGGTTTTGGTTTGATGTTACTCTTACTGGTTATTAATAGTCTATATTTGAGCTATTCTATCCGAAAAACAATTGTATCCTAAAATAAAAAAAGGTTCTGAACGATGTCCGAACCTTTTTGAGTTTTTTATATGATATTTCTTGATTAGAATTTATACGCCGCACCAATTCCAATTACACCTGCAGTAGTTTTGTTTACGAAATTTGTTCCTTCGTATACATATTTTTCTTTGCTCGAGATTGATTTAAAGAAGCCAGAAAACGCAAAACGGTCAAAATTATATCCGATTCTTGGTTGTGCATAGAATCCTCCATCCCAATCACTACTTAAGGAAGCGGCATATCCTAAATCTAAACCTGCAAAAAATTCGTCTGTAAAATTATACGTTGCCGAAGCTGCCAATGGCAAATATGTCACATTTGCATACTTATCTTTTCCGTTTCCGTTTATGTTTTTCGCAACATCTTTTCCGACAAAGTGATCAAATGCAACGGCTCCACCGACCTTCAGGTTATCGATTACTTCTACGCGGTATGCAGCATCTGCACCGATAGCAAATGAATGAGTTTTTGAGATATCACCCACCGGAAACCCTAAGTGTACTCCTACTTCTAAGCCTTCTTGCGCTTGAACATTGAATGCAGCTCCGAAAGAAAGAGCTATACCTAAAACTATTTTCTTCATAAAATTTGATATATTTTAATTTATTGTAGCAAAAAAAATACCACAAAAAAAGAGCAGTTACAAAACTACTCTTTTTCTTATAATTTATGGTTAATTTATTAGAATTTATAAGCAACTCCTAAACCTACAGAACCGATGTTCCAGTCGTTTTTATATTCTACTCCCAATACCTCGTATTTGTTGGTTCCGGAAACTCCTTTGTAGAATCCGTACACGTCTACTAATGCTCCACTATATCCTACTTTTGGTTGGTAGTAAAAGCCTCCATCCATACCATCATTGGTAGCAAATGCATACCCTAAGTCTGCTCCCACAAAAAAGTTTTGTGTTGGGGTAAATTTTGCTGATGCAGCCAACGGAATAAATCCGAAATCGTCTACATTATCTTTTCCAACGAAGTGATCGTACCCTGAAGCTAATCCTAATCTGAAGTTTTGAGCTACTGGATAAAGATAAGCAACGTCTAAACCGATATTGAAGTTTGATGCATCGCTAACGTCTCCTACCGGAATACCTACATGTACACCTGCTTCGAAACCTGTTGATTGTGCTTGTAAACCTACAACTCCAAAAACTGCAACTGCTGTTGCTAATACTAACTTTTTCATAATTATTTAATTTATGTTTTTTCTATTATTTCTGTAGACAATATTTCCAAACTACGTGCCAAAAAGTTAAATCTCTATCAAAATATTTACTCGAAAAATCACAACCAACTGAACATCAACACTATACCGTTAACAATTATGTCAAATATTAGATATAAAAAAAGGACCCATAAAAGGTCCTTAGAACTATTATTTAGATTAACAATTAATCTTCAGGAGCAACCGTTTGGTACAACTCATTTTGTTCTTTTTGAGCATAAGCAGTATCAACATCATGAATTAAGCCTAGCAATTCATTGATTTCATTGAATTGTTTTACAATAATTTCTTGCTCAGTTTCGTCGATTCGTTGATCGGTCATAAAGGAGTTATACTGTTTGAGAAAAGCTAGTTTTTTGGGTAAATATAGTTCTTTGAATTTTATCATGGCCTGTTCTTTTTTTCCAGCAGAAGCCAAACCATTAATTTCATTATAATTTACCATCATTAGATCATTCTTCACGCTAGCCAACTCACTTAGCACCCCACTTATTCCTTGTTGTTTTAGTTTTTCGAGATAAGTTTTATTGGCTTCTAGATTCTTCTTGGCGTAGGTAAATAATTCATTTGCTTTGGTTGTTTCGCCCAAATGTGCGTATACAGAAGCAATTCTAGAGACACCTGAGCCTACATTATATTGTGGCCAAGCTGGGATTTCTTTCATCACTTTATCCAAAACTTTTTTGGCTTCTGCATTCCGTCCTTCTTTTATCAAGTCTTCTGCCAGACGAATGGCAACATTCCTAAATGAGGATGTATAATTGCGTTCGTTCTGACTGAATGATGCGTCGGGATTACTCAAACCTCCCCATCGATAAAGCTGGAAAGTTTTCAGCATTGCATCTACATCAGAAGAGCCTACAACTCCGCCTTCTCCGAATTTTTTATAGATAGGCACAAATTTATAGGACAATCCTGCATGCTGCAAATAATCTTGCAAATAGAAAATACTACTCGGATCATACACGCCACCTCCACTGAAATACATTGCACGATCCCACTTATAGTTTGCAAGCAAAGACAGCATCATCAAATCGGCTTTGTATAGTGTTCTTGAGTTTAGATTAATCTCTATTTGATCTACAATTTGATTTTTTTGTTTAGGGCTTACGATACCATACTTCAGTACATTTTCTTTGTTTACCGGAACCACAATTTTACTTACAGGCAAGAAATTCACAGCACCTACTGGATAGCCAAAATAATCGGCCAAGGCTTTTTTTGCAGGATTTTTATTATCCAATATAAAGTCGATTGCTTCTTTTGCGGTCATCGAATCTTGAGTTACATATTTTTCAACCTCTTTCAATGAATTGTATACAGCCAAAATTTGCGATGCATCGATGCGCTCATCGACCATCTTGCTTTGTGCCTCGTCTATCGACATTTGACTTAATGCTTCTAGAGTAATCCCTTCTTTTAGATAGGAGTTTAATTCATCGAATAGGTTTTTTATAGAACCATCTACTACAAATATATTATCGTTTGTTCCGCTTTGGAAGTCAGAATATTTGAGGTTTGTTGGTAAGCCTTCTGCATTGTAGGTTTTACGTAGAAGTTGCTCTAGATTCCAAGGTGAATTTGCTAAAGTAAGGTTAGCAATTTTCACATCGTCGCGGAATAGTTCGGTTTCTTGCAAGCCCCATAGAGGATATGTGTCATTATCGCCGTAAACAAACAGAATCGAGTTTTTATCCAATCCGATTAAATAATTGTAGGCCAAATCGTGTGCAACAGAGCGCTCTGACCGATCGTGATCATCCCAATTCTGAAACCCCATCAAAATAGGAACTCCCATACAGATTACAGAAATAGCTATCGCTACAGAAGACGAAAGAGCTTGTTTCTTTAGTTTTTCTATCATTAAGAAGATGGCATACACACCGATCCCGACCCAAATCGCAAAAGCATAAAAAGAAGAAACCAAGGCATAATCACGCTCGCGAGGTTCGAAAGGTTTTACACTGGTATAAAAAATAATTCCGACACTGGTTATAATAAATAATGCTAAAATCGACCACCAATGGACAAAGTTTCTATTGAACTGAATAACAAATCCTATCAAACCTAATATAAGCGGCAACATGTAATAGACATTGTGTCCATCATTTTTATAATCGGCTGGTAAGGTAGTTTGGTCCCCGATTCGCATAGAGTCTATAAAAGGAATTCCAGAAACCCAATTTCCACGAACAGCTTCGAAATGTCCTTCTAGGTCGTTTTGTCGGCCCGAGAAGTTCCACATCAGGTAGCGAATAAACATATAATTGATCTGGAAGTCTAAGAAGTAGTTCAACTGTTGACCAAAAGTTGGTGGTTCTATATTGAGTAGTTCGTTATATTTTTTGAGGTCAGCCACTTTCAGTTGTCCGTTTACTTTTTTGGTGATTAGATCATTATACACCTTCTCTGCATATTGTCTTTTTTGTGCTTTCGTTTGTTCGTCATCTTCATAATTGGTAAAGAAACTCGTATTCAAAGAGAATTCTGGGAAACCATACATTGCTGCATAATTCTCCATACTTTCCGCTTTAGAATCGAACATTTTCGGAAAAAACTTTACATATTTATCATTATAGATATAATCTCTTCGGTCGGCTACTTTTACATATTTCCCAATACGATTATCCTTGATGTATTCTGCTCCAGTAACCTTGAAAGCATAATCACCGTTGCTATCTCGCTCTATACCATCAGAGGCAATATGCGCTGTATAAACGGGGCCATAGGTTGTTGGCCAATCTCCGTACTGTACACGATTGAAATAGTCTAACATGCCCAAGGCTGTATCAGGATCATTCAGATTCATGTGTGGATTGGCATTGGCACGAATCGGGATTACTAACCAAGATGTAAACCCTACCAACATAAAAATCACACACCACAATGCTGTGTTGACTGTTTTCCATTTGTATTGGCGCGAAGTTTTCAGGAAGAAACCAAATAATCCTACCAGTAGAAGTGTAGTAACAAATGTCCCCGAATGAAAAGGTAATCCTAAACTATTAACAGTAAATATTTCTACTTTACCATACAGCTTCATGGTAAATGGGAAAATTATTTTGAAGGCAAAAATCAGTACTAAAAGTGTGATGATATTTCCTATAATAAAATTTTTTATGGTCACAGTGTACTTGCGTGCATAGTATAAATAGCACACTACCGGGATGGCTAGAATCACCATTAAATGAACACCAATAGACAAACCAATAACCAAAGAAATAAGCACCAACCACTTATCGCCTCTTGATGAATCTGCATCTGCATCCCACTTTATTCCTAACCAAATAATTAGTGCCGTAAACATAGATGCCATTGCATACACTTCGCCTTCTACAGCAGAAAACCAAAATGTATCCGAAAACATAAATACAGAGGCACCGACAAGTCCTGCACCTAATGTAATAATTTGTTGCGGTTTTGTCAAGATAATTTCATTAACAGACTTGGTATTGTCTATCGAACCATGCATTAGTTTTCTGACAAAAAAAGTGATCGTCCAAAACAACAACATAATGGTAATTGCGCTATAGATAGCAGAAGATGCATTGATAATCAAAGCATACTTATCTCCTTGCCCGAATGCAAATAACGACCAAACAGCCCCTAACAATTGAAAAAAAGCAGCTCCTGGTGCGTGTGTAACACCCAATTTGGCAGATGAGACAATGTACTCACCACAATCCCATAAACTTAGAGAGCGCTCTATCGTCGATAAATATACAATAGAGGCAACCAAAAATATTGCCCACCCTAGATAATTATTCCAATCTTTGAATTTCAATTTCATTTTCCTAATCAATTGTTATGACCTTGCGAAATTACTATTTTTTTGTTAATCACTTCTTCGATAATAGTTTTAATTTAAAAATTTGATATTTCATAGATTTATTTTAAATTTGCTTGGCAAAAAGCAATGCCTTTATCTGATAAAATTATCCAGACAGGATTTACTTTTGATGATGTACTTTTAGTTCCATCATACTCCGAAATCCTACCGAATCAAGTTTCTTTACAAACCCGATTAACCGAGAAAATCCAGCTCAACATCCCTATTGTTTCAGCTGCGATGGACACTGTGTCTGAATCGAAATTAGCCATAGCGCTTGCACGCGAAGGTGGTCTTTCTTTCATTCATAAAAACATGACAATTGCCGAACAGGCAGTACAAGTAGATAGAGTAAAACGCTCTGAAAATGGAATGATTGCCAATCCGATTACGCTAAGCAGACATCATAAACTAAGCGATGCCGAAGAACTGATGATGCAATACAGCATTTCTGGTCTACCAGTTATCGAAGAAGACAGATTTTTGGTAGGAATTATCACCAACCGAGATATCCGCTACCAGAAAAACATGGATCAATTGGTAGAAGATGTGATGACTAAAGAGAATATCATAACGTCCGATATTAATACCGACCTAGACAAAGCGAAAGAAATTTTACTCCGTAACAGAATAGAAAAACTACCTATTGTTGATGATAACAATAAATTAATCGGCCTGATAACAATCAAAGATATCGACAATCTAAGCGAGTATCCAAATGCAAACAAAGACTCACAAGGTCGTTTACGCGTTGGTGCTGGTGTGGGTGTCGGACAAGAAACCTTAGAACGTGTACAAGCCTTGGTAGACAAAGGTGTAGATGTTATTGCCTTGGATTCTGCTCACGGGCACTCGAAAGGAGTTATCGACAAAGTAAGAGAAGTACGCCATGCCTTTCCAGAATTGGATATTGTTGGCGGTAATATCGTTACTGCTGCAGCTGCAAAAGCACTCATCGATGCGGGAGCCAACGCCCTAAAAGTTGGGGTTGGCCCAGGATCTATCTGCACTACACGCGTTGTTGCCGGTGTAGGCGTTCCTCAACTTTCGGCTATCTATGATGTACACGAGTATGCCAAAACAAGAAATGTATCGGTAATCGGTGATGGTGGTATAAAACTTTCTGGCGACATTGTAAAGGCCATTGCATCGGGCGCAAATGTTGTGATGCTCGGAAGTCTTTTTGCTGGTACTGAAGAAGCGCCTGGCGAAGAAATTATTTATCAAGGTAGAAAGTTCAAAACCTACCAAGGTATGGGATCTTTGGCTGCAATGCGAAGAGGGTCGAAAGATCGATACTTCCAATCGGATACTAAGAAATTAGTACCAGAAGGCATCGAAGGGCGCGTACCTTTCAAAGGATCTATCCAAGAAGTTGTCTATCAACTTTGTGGTGGGTTACGTGCCGGGATGGGCTATTGCGGTACTGCGACTATTGATGACCTAATTAACAATGGTAAACTGGTTCGTATTACCAATGCAGGCCTCAATGAAAGTCATCCGCACGATGTGATAATTACCAAAGAAGCACCGAATTATTCTAATTAATCAAATTCTCACATTATACCGAAAACTCTCATCCAAACTACAAAGTCAAAGATGAGAGTTTTTTGTTAGTAAACCATCAAACTTTCTCTACTGCAATTATTCCTCTTGTTTGTAGTAAATATAGTACGTCGATAGAATTCTAAAATCCTCTGGCTTACCTTCGAATATTTTAAATTTTTCGGTAGGATAAATTACCTGACCGTTTTCTAATCGCAATGGCATAGTAAAGTTTGGTAAAACAGAAGTATATCGATACGTTATTTGATTGTTATTTTGTTTAATTTCTAAGGTAGGAACATTTATAGAACGCAAATATTGATCAAAAAAAACATTCAAATCCAACCCAGATTTTTTAGCGATATAATTTTCCACTTCACTTCCGTCTACGGTTTGGTGATAAAAATCTCGATTTAAGCCTCGCAGAATTTCTCTAAAGAGCGAGTCGTTATCGAGCCATGTTCGCAAAGTATGCAACATGTTCGCCCCCTTATAATACATATCGGCACTACCCTCCTGTTGCACGCCGTAGACCCCAACTATTGGTTTACTATTTACAATGTTTTGTCGTATCCCAATGTTGTATTCATCGGCTGCTTTTTTTCCTTGCTGACATTCGGTATACAAAGTTTCTGCATAAGACGTAAACGCTTCGTGCACCCACATATCAGCTACATCGTTTGCGGTAATGCTATTCCCGAACCATTCGTGTCCGGCTTCGTGAATGATGATAAAATCCCACAAAAGACCATGCCCAGTTCCCGACACATCACCACCTAAATAACCATTATTGTATTGATTTCCATACGCAATTCCACTCTGATGTTCCATCCCCAAATGTGGTGCCTCGATTACTTTGTACGAATCTTCGTAGAAAGGATACGGACCAAACCAATGCTCGAAACAAGCCAACATACTTTTATTTTGTTCGAATTGTTTTTTTGCTTTTTTCAGGTTATAATCCAATACATAGTAATCTAAATCGAGTTTTCCTTTTTCTCCCATATAGTGATCTTGGAACTGCACATAATGCCCAATTGATGGGATGATATTATAATTATTGATCGGATTTTTCACTTCCCACACAAAAGCGTTTTTACCATTTTCTTTTGTCGAGCTTTTTAGGCGACCATTTCCTACCCCAATCATATCTCTCGGAGTAATAATTTTGAGCTCTATTCCACGATCGGGTTCATCTCCTTGATAATCTTTGTTTGGGAACCAAGCACTCGCCCCCAAACCTTGTACAGCAACCGACATCCATGGTCTATTTTTCTGGTCCTTGGTAAAAATCCATCCGCCATCCCACGGAGCTTTTACGGCAATTTTCGGGTTTCCTTCGTAGGCTAAATTCAATCGGTGAATGTTGCCTTTGGATAAATTTCCTACGGAAAAGAAGTACACATTTCCTTCTCGTTGAGCAATAGAAATTTCTTGATTATCTAACCAAGCTTTGGTGATCTTCATAGGTGGTTGTAAATCTATTTGCATCAATTTACCTTTATTATCCTCGGTAATCAAAAACTCGATTTGTGTTTCACCTTGAATAAATTTCGTATCAAAATTGGCTTCCACAGAAATAGAATAATGTTGAACGTCCCACCAATTTCTATACTCGGTATTGCTCCCACGTAAGGTATCTTGTCGACTGAAGTCTTTTGTGGATTGAAAAATCTGAGCTTCTGTAGAGATCGAGAACAATAAAAAACTCAAAAAATATATATAAACAAACCGCATATTAGTATATTTAAAACGATAAAAATAACCAAAGTATCGAAGCTTATCAAACTATTGAAAAGTTTTGACAGACTTTTTTAGAAATTGGACATGAAAAACTATTCGGAGATTGTTGAGCAATTAGCGCAATATAGAAAAGAGCAAAAAACCAAAGAAGGTGTTTATTTTTTGATGAAACACTATGATTTACAGCATCCGTTACTAAAGGAGATATTACTTTTCGGGATGAAATAAGCAATAATTCTATTCTCTTAACTGCTGAAGGTTCTAAGGAAAAAGGTTTTACGATTCGTATACCGAACAACATTTTGTATTTTGATTATCGGCTTGTTGCCAATTTATTGATGCACGAAATTCTGCATTTGTATCAAAGAAGTGGAAAAGAGCCAATCGAAGAACGAAGTGAACGAGAATGGCAAGCATATACTGAAATGATTTTTCACCAACGTTTTCCGCAGCTCCCGACCTTATCGAATAACCTACAAATACAGTTTGCCAAAAAAGCACTGAAATATTATCAGCAAATGGGCGAAGAAAGTAGTTTGCAGGATAAATATTTATCTCAGAAAAATGTTTTAGAAATCGTACTAAAGCAACTAGAGTCTGAAGAAAAAATCCACAAAACAGAAAATAATAACTTATAATTCTTCATCAATTCTTACACTTACTTTTCAGACTTAGTATTTATCTACAACAAACAAATTAGAGAAAATGTTATCAACAATACCAATCTGCGCCAATATTATTTATGCAAAAAGTAAAACTTGACAATTAGACGATTCTGGAGACTTATATTTACTCAATAGTTAAAAAAAATGACACTTTGTCAGTTTATCAATAAGATAATATTGTAATAATTGCGTTGGCATAAAGATTGACTAAATAAGACTGAAAAAACAATTTTACAGCATTATTCAAGTATTAACCATAAAAAAAAACGATATGAGCAAAATTATAGGAATTGATTTAGGAACAACCAATTCATGTGTTTCTGTAATGGAAGGGTCTGATCCTACAGTTATCCCAAATGCAGAAGGAAAAAGAACAACCCCATCGATTGTAGCTTTTGTAGAAGGTGGTGAAATAAAAGTTGGTGATGCAGCAAAACGTCAGGCTGTAACCAACCCACACAATACCATCTATTCTATCAAACGATTTATGGGAACAAAATTCGTAAACGACCAATCGGAAATTGATCGTGTACCGTACAAAGTTGTGAAAGGAAACAACGACACACCTGTCGTAGATATCGACGGGCGTAATTATACTCCACAAGAGATATCGGCAATGATCCTTCAGAAAATGAAAAAAACTGCCGAGGATTATCTTGGGCAAGAAGTAACTCGTGCGGTAATTACTGTACCCGCTTACTTTAACGATGCACAGCGTCAGGCAACCAAAGAAGCAGGAGAAATTGCAGGCCTAAAAGTGGAACGAATCATCAACGAACCAACTGCTGCTGCATTGGCCTATGGTTTGGATAAAGCACACAGCGACAAAAAAATTGCTGTTTACGACTTAGGTGGTGGTACTTTTGATATCTCTATCCTAGAGTTGGGCGATGGAGTCTTCGAGGTATTATCTACCAATGGTGATACTCACTTGGGTGGAGACGATTTTGACGATGCAATTATCAACTGGCTAGCCTCAGAATTCAAAAATACTGAAGGCGTAGACCTAATGAAAGATGCAATGGCACTGCAACGACTACGTGAAGCAGCAGAGAAAGCAAAAATAGAGTTATCGTCTTCTGCTCAAACAGAGATCAATTTACCATATATCACCGCTAATGAGACAGGGCCAAAACACTTGGTACAAACATTGACTCGTGCAAAATTCGAACAATTAACAGACGATTTAGTTCGTCGATCTATGGACCCTTGTAAAAAAGCATTGGATGATGCAGGTTTATCAACCTCAGACATCGACGAAGTTATCTTGGTAGGGGGTTCTACTCGTATCCCAAAAATCCAGGAAGAAGTAGAAAAGTTCTTTGGTAAAAAACCTTCAAAAGGAGTTAACCCAGACGAAGTAGTTGCTATTGGTGCTGCCATCCAGGGAGGTGTATTAACTGGTGATGTAAAAGATGTACTTTTATTAGACGTAACTCCACTTTCTTTGGGTATCGAAACTTTGGGTGGTGTATTTACAAAACTAATCGAAGCCAATACAACTATCCCAACCAAAAAATCAGAAACGTTCTCAACAGCAGCAGACAATCAACCAGCTGTTACCTTACGAGTTGGGCAAGGTGAGCGTCCTATGTTTAACGATAACAAAGAAATTGGTCGTTTCGATTTAACAGACATTCCACCTGCTCCACGCGGTGTACCACAGATAGAAGTTACTTTTGATATTGATGCGAATGGTATCTTGAATGTTTCTGCGAAAGACAAAGGAACAGGAAAAGAGCAAACCATCAAAATCGAAGCGTCTTCTGGGCTTAGCGAGGCAGACATCGAACGCATGAAAAAAGAAGCGCAAGAAAATGCTGCCAAAGATGCTGAAGCCAAAGAAAAAGTTGAAAAAATAAATGCAGCTGATGCCCTTATTTTCCAAACTGAAAAACAGTTGAAAGAATACGGTGACAAATTACCTGCAGACAAAAAACAGCCAATCGAAGATGCTTTAGCCGAAGTGAAGTCTGCACACTCAAGTCAAGACATCGCAGCCATTGATGCTTCTATGGAGAAACTAAATAGTGCTTGGAACGAAGCTTCACAAGAAATGTACGCTGCCATGAACGAGGGACAAGGTGCGAGCGGACAAGCCGGAACACCAAATCCTGAACAAGGGAACAACACCGATGATGACGTACAAGATGTTGAGTTTGAAGAAGTGAAATAATTAGTAACTAAATCACACAACAATAATTAAAAAACCGCTGTAAACATTTACAGCGGTTTTTTTCATATATAAACTTTTCTGGTTTTTCTTATTTGTTTTCTACTTATGCGAAACCTATTAATACATCTAGTTTTTACTAAATAATCTAAAAAAAAATTACTTATTTTTTTTGTTTTATATTTAAATGTAATTATATTGCCACATAATTTGCTCTAAAACAATCTTTTAAAAGAATTTTATGTGCAATACAACTGATAAACCACTATATAAAAATAATTATTATGACTCGAAGAATTCTATCGCTTGGCATGATAACTTTATCACTAAATGCCTACTCTCAGGTTGGGGTTAACACAGAAAAACCCTCTGAAACTCTTGATGTAAAAGGTACAATAAGAATTCAGGAATTACCCAAAAACCAACAAGAAAACGCTATTTATAACGGAGACTCAACAAAAAAGACCAAGTTTACGGCAACTCGTACCGTTGTGGCAGACGACAACGGTGTATTGGGCTATATGGAGGACGTCGATCCAGTAGACACTGATGGTGAGGACCTCAATGTGAGATCGGTATCTATGTGTAGTAAACCATTTACTCCACAAGAGATTGTAGACTTAAGACAAGCGGATGGTGGAGTGAGGCTAAAATTAGGGGATTATGAATTTAGTTGGTGGCGATCTAGTTATGCAGCATGGTCTTCTTCTGAAGGAAATTATTTTCGATTCAAAAAAATTTCAACACCCTATCGGTACAACTCTTGGTCGATCGCAGGAGTCGCACATGATGACAATGAAGAACAAGACAATATGGGCACACCTGCAAATAGATGGAGTAGATTTACAAGAAATTTGAATGAGACTCCACTTGGATATAAAGTATTTCAAGAACTTCTAATAATAGATAACGGCGACACATTTCGTTTTAATGGTTATATGTTCAGAAGCCAAGCTTCACCAGGCAATTATCAAATAAGAATTTGTATGGCTGTTGAAAAACTTGTAATTGGGCAAGGAAATTAACGTAATATATAAACAAACAATCAGTGCCATAAACTAAATGCACTGATTGTTTGTTTTCTTATGAATTATAGAGCAATTTATTATCCATAAATGGTTTAGAAAATTTAGGATTCTTTTTTTAGCTTATAGCATGTTCAACGCTTCGGTTTTCAACAATATTTTCATCTAATCTATTAGCTATAATGATTACTTTTTGATCAGTTTTTTGGTAACACGATTTCCGTCACCAAAAGTAATCGTAACAGTATACACCCCAGGAATTAAATTCGAGACATCTGCACTAGTAGAGTTTTCTACCGTCTTCACAAGACGCCCATTGGTATCAAAAATCTCAAGCTTATTTACAGAGTTTTGTTTACCAATTCTAATGTTTATGTTATCAACCGCAGGGTTCGGATAGACAACACCATCATTATTCATCGATATTTCATTGGTTGCCAAAGATTCGCCATTCAGGTTCATTGCCATTCCTTTTAGTGCGTCACCAAATTCACCACCGGTCATTTCTGTTATAGACAACCAGTACGTTAATCCTGCACCAAAAAAATTATCAGGATCTATGTTCATAGCATCACTACCACTGAAATTGATACTATTAAACCAGTTCCACATTTCCCAATAGTCAAACTTTACACTGAAATTTACTTTAGGAGCAAACACTACCCAATATTTTTTATTAGCATGTGCCGTGAAATCTGGCGTTTGAACCAAGAAACTATAGACCAGTGACTCTACTTTGGTAAATGTAAGATTAGGATCATCTTTAGCAAGATCCAATGTATATACAGGTGTTCCCGTCTTACCAGGAATTCCTGCAGGTTTCCCATTATCATCCTCATAGATATACAAAACAGCACCGTTGTATAGATTTTCTAGATTATCTCGCATCTGATAACCTACAAACTCCATACTACTGATCTTTGCTGTCTGTGGAAGTAGAAAATCATCGGAAGCATAGTAACCAGTTCCGTCTTGTGCAACCGAAGAGCCTATTCCGTATTCAGGATTCACTTCTTGTGTAAATAGCCCTGATGTATTGGTAAAACGTGGTTTCAAATTTTCTACCCCAATTGGTATGATTTGAGCATAACTGATAGTCGATGTAACAACGAGTACAAAGCATATCAACTTCAATAAATAAAATCTTTTCATATTATTATTTTTTTGCGAATATATTGTTTTTATACACACAATCCACATACAGTGGAAAGATATTTGTATTATTTACAAAAAAGATTAGCTATCGATAAAAAATTGATAAATCTACATAAACTTTGTTATCTTCAGTTCAATCCAACTATATAAAATATTTTTTTATAATTAAATTCCCTCTCTGATGACTTAATCTTGATTTTGTAGAATTGCACTGCCCAAAAGCCTCAAATAAAAGAAATTATCCAGTCAATATTTTACAGTGAAATTTTTTCGTTTTATCACATCAAACCCAACCATTTATTTTAACAAATTTTATCATAGTTCTGAGCTTTATCCTACAGAAATCTTCTCCGTTTCCCATATTATTTGATTACTTTTGACGATAAAATAGCAATCAATAAAAATTTTATGAAAAAATTCTTCATCACAACAGCAATTTTAGGACTAAGCTTTTTTTCTTGTAAAAAAGATTCGAACAAAGACGACCTAAAAGTTGTAGGAAAAGATGCAAATGGAAACGAATTGGTGGTAACAGAACAAGGAGACACAATCCCAAAACCTACAGAAGATAGTTTGGCAGTAACTAGTGAAGAGAATTCGGTAGAGAGTGTTGCGCTCATAAAGAATGAAGATGATCGTTACGATTTTAAATACAACCTAGAAAAAGGAAAAACCTATCCGATAAACCTCACAGTTCTTACCACAAGAAATGTAAGCGACGGAACACAGAGTCTAAAACTATCGAACGAAAGCAGAAAAAAAATCGACTATACGGTACAAGATTATCAGAACGGCACCTATACGTTGAAAGTTACTTTCCGTCAATATTCTGAGAAATTAACCGATCCTACTGGAAAAGTATTTTCTTTCGACACCAGCAAAAACAAACCGAGCGATCAAATGACTGCTATGTCTTGGCAAGTGTACAAATCAATTATCGGGAAAAGTTATACCATGAAAATGAATGATCGTGGTCAGGTAATTTCTGTAGATGGTTTGGGGACAATCCGTTCTGGGATAGAGTCATCGATGAAGAGTTCTCTTTCTGCCGAAGAACAAAAAGCTTTGAGTGAAATGCTAAAAGTATCTCTGAGCGAAGAAGCGATAAAAATGCAATTCCAAGAAACGATGAACATTTATCCAGACAAAAAACTAAAAATAAAAGAGAGTTGGTCGGATGAAAATAAGGTAAACGAAGGACCTCTAAAAGGAACCTCTAAAATAACCAGAACATTGGAAAGTATAGAAGAAGCTGCCACAAAAATTTCGATAAAAGGAACCCAAAAAGTTAGCGGAAGCGAAACCCAGAAAATGCCAACGCCCGACAAAAAAGAACAAACGGTAAACTTGTCTATGAATGATCAATCTACCATTTCGGGTAATATTTACTTGGATACTTCTTCTGGTTGGATCAAAAAAGTGGATATAACCCAGAAAAAAACGGTGAAAGAAACCATAGAAAGTCAGGGGCAAAAACAAACACGCACCGAAAATACAACTGTACAAACCCTTGTAAACTAATGCTATGAAATACATTCTTGTCGCCATATTACTTGTTATTATTGGCTTATTTTTTCTACGGATTATCAGAACATTTTTTGTAGCAAGAAAAGTTTTCAAAGATGCTTTGAGGCAACAAAACCATATCAATAAATCATCAAATCAACCCCAAAAACCAGTTTCCGACAAGCCAAAATTCAATATTGAAGCAGAAACTATAGATTACGAAATTATAGACGATAAGGATGAAAAATAACAATCTTTTATTTTCGATATTTACCTTGGTATTCTTTGCCTTGGTAGCAGTAATTTACTGTGCGCCTGTATTTTCGGGCAAAGCATTGGTACAACCCGATATTATCAATTATTTAGGTAGCGCGAATGAGATGCTGGAATATCAAGCCAAAACAGGCGAGCCAATTTATTGGTCGGATGCAATGTTTGGAGGGATGCCAACCTATCAGACTGGTTCCTATTTCGAGGGTGATGTTATCAAAGCCATCGATCGAATAATTCGATTTTTACCACGACCTGCTGATTATATTTTCTTGCTTTTCACCGGTTTTTTCATCTTAGGAGTTACCCTTCTCCGAAACTGGAAGTATGCTTTAGCTGGCTCAATTTTCTTTGCTGTTGGTGCCTATTATTTTATCATTATTGCAGCAGGGCACAATGCAAAAGTGCATACAATTGCATATTTTGCACCCTTGGTCGCCGGTATATTATTGGTGTATCGAAAAAAACATATTGCTGGCTTTCTACTCACCACCTTATCTATGGCGTTAGAATTACAAGCCAATCATATACAAATGACTTTTTATTTGTTTTTGGTCATGTTGATTTTTGTCATCATCCAAGCGGTTGACAGTTATCAAAAAAAAGAAATTCCTCATTTTCTTAAATCTTCAGCTCTTGTTGTTGCAGCTACTGTTCTAGCTCTAGGCATCAATGCTCCGCGTTTACTTTCTACGTACGAGTATTCTAAAGAAACCACAAGAGGTAAATCGGATATGACGCTATTGCGCAAAAACGAAGGAGGTCTAGAAAAAGATTATATAACACAGTGGAGTTATGGTAAATTAGAAACTCTTAATCTATTTATTCCGAATTTCTATGGAGGAGCATCATCGGGCGGAGAAGAACAATTGAAAAATTATCTTCAGACCCTTCAGAATATGCACTATTCTATTGGCGAAGACGAATTCAATCAACAAGCTTTTCAGATGTTGGCGAATCAATCTCGCAGTACGTATTGGGGCGAACAGCCTGGCACTTCTGGTCCCGCTTATCAGGGAGCAGTTGTTGTATTTTTATTTGTTTTAGGTTTGTTTTTGGTCAGAGGAAAATGGGCAAAATACAAATGGTGGCTTCTTTCTGCCACACTACTGAGTATAGTTTTAGCTTGGGGTAAAAACTTTGCTTTTCTCACCGATTTGTTTATCGATTATTTCCCGATGTACGATAAATTCAGGGCGGTATCTTCTATTCTTGTTATGGCAGAATTTACCATGCCTCTGTTAGCAATGATTTCTGTTTACATCTTTTTTCAAGAAACAGGAAATAATCAAACCAAAATATTACAGATAGTTGGCGGGAGCGTTGTACTTTTTTTATTGATTTTGTATGCAATTGGTCCAACAATTTTCTCGTTTACAAGTAGTTTTGATGAATCAATTCATCAACAATTTATTGGGATTGTACAGCAATATAATCCACAAGCTTTAGGCTTCTGGAATAACCATCTGAATGAGCTGAAAACTGCGTTGATAAAAGATCGTGTAGCACTTTTCAAAGCTGATACATTGAGAACCCTGCTCTTTGTAATGGCTACACTTCTGGTACTTTTTGCATATCAATATCAACTACTAAAAAACAAAACGATTGCAATTTTGGCCATTTCATTTCTGGCTTTGATAGATGGACTTTTGGTAAACAAGCGATATTTGAACGAAGATAACTTCATATCTAAACAATTTGTAGAAAATCCTTTTCCTACCGAAATGTCACCACGACTAGAGTCCGAAGCAAATCTCAACAATAATGTGATGCGAATTGCTTATCAGGTGCCTATTAATAATACTTTGAAGCAATTGTCTGAAAAAGATAAAACGCATTACCGAGTTTATAATGAGACTTTAGGAACCTTTAATGAAGCGACAACATCTTATTTTACCAATTCTATTGGCGGTTACCATGCTGCGAAATTAGGTCGTTATCAAGATATTATCGACATATATTTGTCATCGGATCCTGAAAAAATGAAAGCCTACGGAATTACTGATAATGCAGGAAAGGTGAATGTTTTCAATATGTTGAACACAAAATATCTTATTTTCGGGAACGTACAACAACACGAAATCAATCAGAATCCACAAGCTTTGGGTAATGCTTGGTTTACAGCTAACATAAAGTGGGTAAATAATGCCAACGAAGAAATTTTAGCAATTCAGCATACAGACCCAAAAACAACGACGATTCTCAACAAAGATAAATCAAATGCTACTTTACCCGATTTTACTGTAGATACCACTGCCCACATAAAACTTACACATTATAATCCGGTAAAATTAACATATGAGGCAACGACCAAGACACCACAATTGGCAGTGTTTTCTGAGATATATTATCCACATGGGTGGAAAGCTCTAGTAGATGGAAAAGAAGTCGAAATTCATAAAGCAAATTATTTTTTACGTGCGTTACCTTTAGAAACAGGACAACATACGATAGAATTTATTTTCGAACCTAAAGTTATTTCCTTAGGCACTACTGTTTCTATGATTGCTTGGGTTATCTTTTTGGCAGCAAGTGGTTTTGGTTTGAAGAAACTTTACGACCGAAAGAAAGTTATATCGACACAGGTATAAAATGGCAAAAAAAGTCTTAATCGTCTCTTATTATTGGCCTCCTTCGGGCGGACCTGGGGTACAACGCTGGTTGAAGTTTACTAAGTATTTACCCGAATTGGGTTACGAAACATATGTATATACACCCAAAAATCCATCCTATCCAATTATTGATGAAAGTCTGGAGAGAGAAATCAATCCTAAAGTAAAGATTATCCACACTACAATCTGGGAACCGTATCAGCTGGCGGAAAAATTGAATCCAAAAAACAAGGCTTACAAAGCAGGTCATTTCGAGCAAAAGGAACAACAAAGTTTTTTATCAAAATTGTCAGTTTTCGTTCGAGGAAATTTCTTTATTCCTGATGCTCGTTTTTTTTGGGTTCGCCCCTCGATACAGTTTCTGACAAAATATATCGAAGAAGAAAAGATCGATATATTGATTACCACAGGACCTCCTCATAGTATGCATTTGATTGGTTTGGGACTGAAAAAACGTCTAGATCATCTTCATTGGATTGCCGATTTTAGAGATCCTTGGACCGACATAAGTTATCATAAAGAACTAAAATTAACGAATTGGGCTGCGAAAAAACACAGAAATTTAGAAAAAGAAGTCATACAAAAAGCAGATGTTCTACTGGCAACAAGCTATACGGATGGAGAAAATTTCCGTCAATTGGGTGCAAGAAAAGTAGAAGTTATTACCAATGGTTTTGAGGATGTAAAACAAGTTTCATCAAAAGACTCCCATTTTTTTGAACTGACCTACTCAGGAGGCTTGGAAATGTTGAGAAACCCTCTAGTAGTTTGGGAAGCTTTGGCAGAACTGATGAAAGAAGACAAAAGCTTTGCACAAAACTTACGTATAAATTTCTATGGTGCTTTGGCTGAAGATGTTTTGCAAACTATCACAGAAAATGGTCTAGAAAAAAATGTATTTGTACACGGTTATGTAGCTCATAAAACAGCTATAGAAGCCATTAACAAAGCCAATATTCTACTCATGAGTAATTTTGATAATCCGGCTTCGAGAGGAATTATACCCGGAAAATTATTCGAATATATGGCAACCGAAAATCCAATTTTAGCTATTGGGCCTACCGATTCGGATGTTGAAAAAATACTAATTCAGACACAAACCGGTAAATATTTTTCATATCGGGAGAAAGAAAAAATCAAACAGTTTATTCGTCGTCTATATTTACAATGGTTGAATAACCCTCGAGTACAACTCCCAATAAATAAAACGGAAGTAGAAAAATTTTCTCGAAAAAACTTAACAAAAAAATTAGTGTACCTAATGGATAATATGCTAAAAAATTCTTACGAACAGTAATTTCATACACTAAACTAACTTTTTTGATTCTAAAAAAATCATTGCATTTATGTATTTTAGTCATCAAAAACTTTTTCTAACATGAAAAAACAGAACCCTACCACGATTCTTACGATAGCTATATTATTATTGGTTGTCGGAAGTATTATCTTCTTCAATGACCGCTTGGAAGGAAAAGATAAAATGGATGTATCTAATGCGGTTATTTTGGTTCTGGGCGTGTTTCTTGTCGGTTATGGACTGGTGAAATATTTTAAACAGAAAAACGATTGAAAAGCATAAAAAAAGGGATTCTATTAGAATGAATCCCTTTTTTATGAATTTATAGACAATATAATTACTCTTTGTCTTCTTTAGCTTCATCAGCCTTTGGCTCTTCTTCTTTTTTAGCAGTTTTAGCTTTTGGAGTTTTCTCTTCTTTAACTTCTTCAGCTGTTTCATTGCTTACGGTCTCATCTGTTTTTTTAGCTTTAGAACGACGAGAACGACGAGTAGTTGTTTTCTTTTCAGCTTTTTCGTTTGTATAGATTTCATTGAAATCTACCAATTCGATAAGTGCCATTTCTGCTCCGTCACCCAAACGGAATCCAGTTTTAATGATACGGGTATATCCACCTGGACGGTCTGCAACTTTTGGGGCAACTTCTCTAAATAATTCTGCAACTGCATATTTGTTTTGCAAATACGAGAATACTTGACGACGGTTATTGGTATCGTCAGTTTTTGATTTTGTAATCAATGGTTCGATGTAGCGTTGTAATGCTTTGGCTTTAGCTACAGTAGTATTGATTCTCTTGTGTGTGATCAACGAGATCGCAAGATTAGACAGCATAGCTTTTCTGTGGGATGCTGTTCTACCTAAATGGTTTATTTTTTTTCCGTGTCTCATTTTTAATAAATATTATTCTACGTCTAATTTATACTTAGAGGTATCCATACCAAAGCTTAGACCTTTGCTATCTACCAATTCTTCCAATTCGGATAATGATTTTTTACCGAAGTTTCTGAATTTCATTAAATCAGACTTTGCGAAAGAAACTAGTTCTCCTAGTGTTTCTACTTCCGCGGCTTTTAAACAGTTTAATGCTCTAACCGATAAATCCAAGTCTACTAATTTAGTTTTTAGTAGTTGGCGCATATGTAGAGCTTCTTCATCATATGCTTCACCTGATGCAACTTCTTCAGCTTCTAATGTAATTCTCTCATCCGAGAACAACATAAAGTGATGTATTAAGATTTTTGCTGCTTCGGTTAATGCGTCTTGTGGAGAAATAGATCCGTCGGTAGTAATTTCAAAAACCAATTTTTCATAATCAGTTTTTTGTTCTACACGATAGTTTTCGATTGCATATTTTACGTTCTTAATAGGCGTATAAATAGAATCAATCGCTATTGTTCCGATAGGCGCAGAAGCTTTTTTATTCTCTTCAGCTGGTACGTATCCTCTACCTTTTTCTATAGTAAACGAAATAGTTAAGTTTACTTTAGAATCTAAGTTAGCGATAACCAATTCAGGATTTAATACTTGGAAACCTGAGATAAATTTACCTAAATCACCTGCTGTTAATTGATCTTGTCCTGAGATAGTTGCAGTTACATTTTCAGCATCTGATTCATCAATTTGTTTTTTGAAACGAACCTTTTTCAGATTAAGAATAATTTCTGTAACGTCTTCCACTACCCCTGGAATAGTTGAAAACTCATGCTCTACACCTTCTATTTTAATAGAGGTTATTGCATATCCCTCTAAAGAAGATAACAAAACTCTTCTTAATGCGTTTCCAACCGTAATCCCATAACCTGGCTCTAATGGTCGAAACTCAAACTGTCCGAACTGAGTATCAGATTCGATTAAGATTACTTTATCAGGTTTGATGAAATTTAATATAGACATTATTATTTCTGATTTAAGGTTTATTTTGAATACAACTCGACGATCAATAATTCTTTAATATCTTCTGGAATTTGAACGCGTTCTGGTGCTTTGGTAAATGTCCCTGAAGTTTGCTCGTCGTTCCATACTAACCATTCGTACTCTCTACGTGCATGTAAAGAATCTTTAATTGTTTGTAAAGATTTTGACTTTTCTCTTACTGCCACTACATCTCCTTCTTTTAATTGGTATGATGGGATGTTTACGATATTTCCGTTTACAGTAATATGCTTGTGAGATACTAATTGACGAGCAGCACTACGTGTAGGTGCAATCCCTAAACGGTACACTACGTTATCTAAACGAGACTCACACAATTGTAACAATACTTCACCGGTAATCCCTTTAGAAGCATTTGCTTTTTTGTACATATTCTCGAACTGACGTTCTAAAATCCCGTACGTATATTTTGCTTTTTGTTTTTCAGCTAATTGAATTGCGTACTCAGATTTTTTTGATCTTCTTTTGTTTGGTCCGTGTTGTCCTGGAGGATACTTCTTCTTTTCGAATGATTTATCATCACCAAAAATGGTTTGACCAAATTTTCTTGCAATTTTTGTTTTAGGTCCTGTATATCTTGCCATGATTCTTTTGCTTAATACTAATTAATAACTATTATACTCTACGTTTTTTCGGTGGACGACATCCGTTGTGTGGTAATGGAGTAACATCCACAATTTCTGAAACCTCGATCCCACCATTATGAATAGTTCTAATAGCAGACTCACGACCCTGTCCTGGTCCTTTAACGAAAACTTTCACTCTTCTTAACCCTGCTTCGTATGCAGTGGAAGTTGCATCTTGTGCTGCTACTTGTGCTGCATATGGAGTATTCTTTTTAGAACCACGGAAACCCATTTTACCCGCAGATGACCAAGAAATAACTTCACCGTTTTTATTTGTTAAAGTTATAATAACATTATTAAACGATGCTTGAATATGAGCTTGTCCCGTAGCCTCTACTACGACCTTTCTTTTCTTAACTACTTTTGTATTTTTTGCCATGATCCTATTTATTATTTAGTGGCTTTTTTCTTGTTAGCAACTGTTTTCTTTTTACCCTTTCTAGTACGAGAATTGTTTTTTGTTCTCTGTCCTCTTAATGGTAAACCTAATCTGTGACGAATTCCTCTTGTACATCCGATGTCCATTAAACGTTTGATGTTTAATTGAACTTCTGATCTCAATTCTCCTTCTACTTTGATGCCCTCGTTAATCGAGTTACGAATTGCATTGATTTCATCATCTGTCCATTCGCTAACCTTCTTGTCTTCAGAAATGTTATTTTCTGCTAAAATTCTAGAAGCGGTACTTTTGCCAACTCCGTAAATGTATGTAAGTCCGATTACCCCTCTTTTGTTTTTTGGTAAATCTACACCTGAAATTCTTGCCATAATCTAAATAATTAACCTTGTCTTTGTTTAAATTTCGGATTCTTTTTGTTGATCACATACAAACGTCCTTTTCGACGTACAATCTTACAGTCAGCGCTACGCTTTTTGATAGATGCTCTAATTTTCATTACTCTTATTTTTTTAATAGTCCAATAGAGTTAATGCTATCCACTAACTCTATTATCAGTCATTTATTATTTATTTTTAAAATTCTATTTAAAATTAGTATCGATAAGAAATACGTCCTTTTGTCAAATCATAAGGAGACATTTCTATTTTCACTTTATCTCCAGGCAACAACTTGATGTAGTGCATACGCATTTTCCCTGATATATTACAAGTTACTACGTGTCCATTTTCCAGCTCTACACGAAACATTGCATTTGATAAAGCTTCTGTTATCGTACCATCTTGTTCGATATGTTTTTGTTTTGCCATCTTTCTTTATTTTCTTGATGTTCTACCAGATGCCATCATACCATCATAATGTTGATTCAATAAATAGGTATTGATTTGTTGTACCGTATCAAGAATTACACTCACCATAATCAGAAGAGAAGTCCCTCCAAAAAACATGGCTAAACTCTGTTCTACGCCCAACAATCTTACTAGTGCTGGTAAAATAGCGACCAAAGTTAATAAAAAAGCACCAGGTAAAGTAATTTTTGACAAAATATCGTCTAAATAATTTGCTGTTTCTCGACCCGGCTTGATTCCTGGTATAATTCCACCGTTTCGTTTTAGGTCTTCTGCCATTTGATTGACTGGTATAGTAATCGCAGTATAGAAAAAAGTAAAAACGATAATGAGCAATCCAAAAATTAAGTTATACTCAAATGTAAATGGATCGGCCATCTTAACAAAAAATTGTTGAATTCTACTGTCACCATCTAGAAAATAACTAGCGATTGTTCCTGGTAAAAACATAATGGCTTGTGCAAAAATAATCGGCATTACACCTGCAGCATTCACTTTTAGAGGGATATACGAACGTACAGAATCTGTTACAGAACGTATATAACTACTGCTACCGGTTTGTGCTCGTCGTACGTATTGTACAGGTACTTTTCGTACGGCAGAAACTATCATGATACAAAAAGCTATTACCAGAATTAGACCAAGAATTTCTAGCAAGAAAAACATTCCGCCAGAGGTATCTGTTTCGAAAGAATTCATTAATGCTCTTGGTAAATCTGCTAAAATCCCTACCATAATCAAAATAGATATACCATTCCCTATTCCTTTATCGGTTATTTTTTCACCTAACCACATCGCAAATATTGTACCCGTTACCAAGATAATGATTGATGGAAACCAGAACCAAAAATTCGATGGTGGCAATAAGTAAAATGCATACCCAGAAGAAGGATCATACGGGAGGATTTGTGATGTTGTCAACGTGAGATAAGCAGGTGCTTGAACCAAACAAATCCCGATGGTTAACCAACGAGTTATCTGATTGACTTTGTTTCGTCCACTTTCTCCTTCTTTTTGTAATTTTTGTATGGAAGGTACTGCCAGTCCCATTAACTGCACCACGATGGAAGCAGAAATATAAGGCATGATTCCCAATGCGAGAATCGAGGCTCTACTAAAAGACCCTCCTGTAAAAGAATTCAACAATCCAAGGATACCCGTTTTACTGTGTGCTTGATCCTCTATAAATCGATTCACTTCATTGATATCAACCCCTGGAAGTGGTACATAAGAACCGAATCTGTATACCAATAACAAAGCAAAAGTTAATAATAACTTTTGCCTTAGTTCTTTAATATTCCAAATATTTTGTAGGGTCTGTATAAAACCTTTCATCCAAAAATATTTACTTCTCGTTAATTAATTCTGCTTTACCTCCAGCTTTTTCGATCGCTTCTTGGGCAGTTTTTGTAAACTTATCTGCTGTAATATTTAATTTGGCAGTCAACTCTCCACGACCTAAGATTTTCACTAAATCGTTTTTGTGTATCAAACCTAATTCTAACATTACTTCCCTGTTCAAGGTATCGGTAATTTTCTTTTCATCTACAAGTGCTTGGATTGTATCTAGATTGATACCTTGATACTCTACACGGTTTATATTTTTGAAACCGAATTTTGGTAAACGTCTTTGTAAAGGCATTTGTCCTCCTTCGAAACCGATTTTTTTAGAGTATCCAGAGCGCGATTTTGCTCCTTTGTGTCCGCGTCCTGCAGTAAGACCGTTTCCACTACCTTCTCCTCTACCTTTACGGAATTTATTTTTTGTTGAACCAGGTGCTGGTTTTAAATTACTTAAATTCATTTTCTAACTCTTTTAAAGATTAAAAGCGCTTAGGCCTTTTCTACTTCTACTAAATGTTGAACTTTACGGATCATTCCTTCGATCTGAGGGGTAGCGTCATGTTCAACTACTTGATTTAATTTGGTTAACCCCAAAGCTATTAAAGTTGCTTTCTGAGATTTTTCACGATTAATAGCACTACGTACCTGTTTTACTCTTACTTTGCTCATGAAATTATTTTTTACCCGTTGAACACTTGACTAACTGAAATTCCGCGTTGACGAGCTACTTCTTCCGCACTTCTCAAAGATAATAAAGCGACAAAGGTAGCTTTAACCGCATTGTGTGGGTTCGACGAACCTTTCGATTTTGATAACACATTACGCACCCCCGCAGATTCTAACACTGCACGTACAGTACCACCCGCAATTACCCCGGTACCTTCAGCTGCCGGACGGATGAAGACTTGCGCCCCACCGTAACGAGCTTCTTGCTCATGGGGAATTGTTGCACCTTGTAATGGAATACGGATTAAGTTTTTCTTAGCATCTTCGATCGCTTTTGCAATAGCAGATGCTACGTCTTTAGACTTACCTAAACCATAACCTACTACTCCATTCATATCTCCTACGACAACGATTGCCGAGAAACCAAATGCACGTCCACCTTTTGTTACTTTTGTTACACGTTGTACTCCAACTAAGCGATCTTTAAGATCTAATCCTATTGGCTTTACTCTTTCTACGTTATTGAATCCTAACATAATTTCTTTTCTTCTTTTTTAGAATTTTAATCCACCTTCTCTAGCTCCATCTGCTAAAGCTTTGATTCTACCATGATAAACGAAACCATTGCGATCAAATACAACTGCTTCTACTCCTTTTGCTTTTGCTTTCTCTGCCAAAGCTTTCCCTACTGATGCAGAAACTTCTGTTTTATTTCCTGCCGCAATTCCTTTCTCACGTGATGATGCTGATACCAAGGTAGTTCCTGTGTTATCATCAATAATTTGTGCGTAGATTTCTTTGTTTGATCGGTAAACTGATAAACGTGGTTTTTCAGCTGTACCAAAAATATTGCGACGTACGCGTCTTTTTATTTTTTGTCTTTTTTCTACTTTAGATAATGCCATTTTTTACAAGTTTTTACGCAGATTTACCTGCTTTTCTTCTTACTATTTCACCAACAAATTTGATACCTTTTCCTTTATAAGGCTCTGGTTTACGGAAAGAGCGGATTTTCGCTACTATCATCCCTAATAATTGCTTGTCGTGTGAGCTTAAAATTACAATTGGGTTTTTCCCTTTTTCAGTTACAGTCTCTACCTTCACTTCTTCCGGCATCTCCATAATGATGTTATGAGAAAATCCTAATGACATATCTAATTTTTGTCCTTGGTTAGATGCTCTATACCCAACCCCAACCAATTCTAAACTAGTTTTGAAACCTTCCGTTACTCCTACTACCATATTGTTAATAAGAGCTCGATACAATCCGTGTAACGAACGATCTTCTTTCGAATCTGACGGACGAACTACCGTCAACACTCCGTCTTCTATTTTCACATCAAATCCTTCTTTCAACTCTTGAGTCAAAGATACGTTACCGTTTTTCACTGTTACAACATTATCTTTAAACTCTACGTTAGCTGATGAAGGTAATGTAATTTGTGCGTTTCCTATTCTAGACATAATTTCTTCTGCGTTAATAGATTAATAAACAAAACATAATACTTCACCACCTACGTTTTCTCTACGTGCCTGTTTGTCTGTCATCACACCACGAGAGGTTGATATAATGGCAACACCTAAACCGTTTAAAACGCGAGGCAATTCCTTCGCTCCTGCATACTGACGCAAACCAGGAGACGAAGCTCTTTGAAGCTTTTTAATTGCTGGTTGCTTAGTTAATTTGTCATACTTCAATGCAATTTTGATTGAGTGATGACCCTTCTCATTAGTCTCGAATTTATAATTCAAGATGTAACCTTGCTCAAAAAGAATTCTTGTGATTTCTTTTTTCAAGTTCGACGCAGGAATCTCCACAACTTTGTGCCCTGCCATCATTGCATTTCTTACTCGGGTAAGAAAATCTGAAATTGGATCTGTGTACATAAATAATTCTATAGTATAGAGTTAGCCCTTCTAACTCTACTTTTAGGATTAAACTTTACTATTTAATGCTCTATGCATTTGGGTTGCAAAGATATTTATTTTTTTTTATTCTACAAAATGTGCATCAAATAATTTATTATTAATCGTATTAATTATTAGGGATTAAAATGAAGCATAAAAACAAATCTTATATTTTCTTACACATTATAATCAATCTCAACATTAATTCTTGATGTAATCTTCTTTTTATTCTTAAAAAAAGTTGAATGTCGAAACAATTTATATAAATTTGGTTTGGCTTTAGGGGTATTCTGAAAAGAATTGAGAGAGTCCCTTTGAACCTGATACGATTAACACCGACGTAGGGAAAAGCAATGTCTATGCAATTATTTAATATTTGCAACGCTTTATTTTCGAAGAAAATCCTCTTTAGCCATTAATTGTTTTATCTAAAAAATTATCAATTAATGGAAAATCTAATCATTGAAAATTTACATGCTGTCCGGATAAAAAATCCGCTTGTTCACAACATCACCAATTTTGTGGTGATGAACAATACTGCAAATGTTCTTTTGGCAATTGGCGCATCGCCTGTTATGGTGCATGCACATAAAGAAGTGGAAAATGTTGTCGAAATCTCAAATGCATTAGTCATCAATATCGGAACTCTTGATGATTATTGGGCAGAAAGTATGCTAATTGCAGCAGAAAAAGCAAATCAACTGAATAAGCCTTGGATATTGGATCCTGTTGGAGCTGGAATCTCAACCTTCAGAAACGAACTTATAAAAGAACTGTTACGCTATCATCCTACCGTGGTAAGAGGAAATGCTTCGGAAATTTTAGCTTTAGATAGCTTCGAAACTGTCCAGGGAAAAGGAGTCGACAGTACGCATCAAAGTAATCAAGCGATAAAAGCAGCACACAATTTAAATCAAAAGTTTGGGTCTGTTGTGTGCATTTCAGGTGCTTCAGATTTTATTGTATCCAACAATCTGATTATTGAAATTAAAAATGGTCATGAATTAATGACGAAAGTTACTGGTTTAGGTTGTTCGGCAACAGCTAGTATCGGTGCTTTTATTGGTCTTAATAAAAATCCTTTCCTCGAAACGGTTAGCGGTATGGCTGTATTTAGTTTAGCAGGTGAATTGGCACAGAAAAAAAGTTATGGTCCTGGAACCTTACAAATGAATTTGTATGACACGTTATACCATATATCTGCAAAAGAAATTCGAGCAAACTTAAAAATATCGGTTCATGAAGATTAATCCAACTTTTCCTTATCCTTTGTATTTAGTTATTTCTGAAAAAGATTGTAAGTATCTTCACTGGTTAGATGTTGCAGAGCAAGCAATTATTGGTGGGGTTGACATCATTCAGCTCCGGGAAAAGAATTGCAGTGTCGGCGAGTACATTTCAAAAGCTACATTATTAAAAAATATTACGGACCACTACAATATCCCGTTGATTATTAACGATTCGTTAGAGGTTGCTACCGCTGTTGACTCTTGGGGAATACATGTCGGGCAGGCTGATATATCACCTTCTAAAATTAAGAAAAATACACAAGCTCTAAAACACATTGGTTGGTCTTTAGAAAATATCAAACAATTGGATGATGATGAAATGAAATATGTACATCATTTAGGGGTAAGTCCTATATTTTCGACTCCAACAAAAACCAATACGATTACTGAATGGGGTTTTGATGGATTAAAATTTTTAAAAACTAAAACATCAAAACCTTTGATTGCAATTGGCGGGATTAATGAAAGTAATATTGCTAAAATCATACAAGCAGGCGCAGATAGTGTTGCAATTGTTTCTGCCATTTGCGGAAGTAAAAATCCAAAAAAATCGACCCAAATTTTAAAACAAATTATTAACAATAATGAATACCATGCAAAAACCCTATAGCGTCTTAACAATTGCCGGATATGATGGAAGCGGTGGCGCTGGCATACAAGCTGATACCAAAACAATTTCTGCTCATGGATGTTATGCTACAAATGTATTGACGGCATTGCCTGTTCAAAATACAAAAGGCGTACAAAATATTTACGAAATTCCTGCACAAGCAATTCGTGAACAAATTCTATCCATATTAGAGGATATTTATCCTGATGCAATAAAAATTGGAATGGTTCATAGTGTTGAATTGGTTCATATCATTTCAGAGGAATTAAAAAATTACAATAGACCGATTGTTTATGACCCTGTCATGGTTGCGACCAGTGGACATCGATTAATCAAAGAAGAAACTCTTGAAGCTTGCATAGAAAAACTTTTCCCTTTGGCTACGCTTATTACACCAAATCTTGATGAAGCAAGTATTTTGGTAAATCATAAAATTGATTCTGCTGAATTGATGCTTGCTTATGGAGAAACGATTTTAAATTTAGGTTGTCAGAATCTTTTAATAAAAGGTGGACATCTTCAGCAAGAAAAAATTATCAGTTATTTATTTCAAAAAGAACAACCTGTACAAAGTTATACCTCTCAAAAAATAAAGACAAAAAATACGCATGGTTCAGGTTGCACACTATCTTCTGCAATTGCGTGTAATTTAGCTTTGGGATATTCACTCACACAAAGTGTACAACTAGCACAAGAATATGTTGAACAAGCAATATTAGGAAGTAAAGACCTAGCAATTGGGAAAGGAAATGGACCTCTTAATCATTTATTTAATCCACAAAAATTAAAAACGTATGACATTCACAACTAAAGCATGGGAAACCATCGAACCTATTTACAATGATATTCTAAATATGCCTTTTATAATCGAATTGCAAAATGGCTCATTACCAATAGAGAAATTTCAGTTTTACATGTTACAAGATGCAAAATATTTGGAACATTTTGGACGAGTATTAGCTGCCATTGGATCAAAATCTGAAGACAATCAACAAGCCATCGACTTTTTCGAATTCGGAAAAAACGCATTAATTGTTGAACGTGCTTTGCACGAATCCTATTTTGAGGATTTTGGATTATCGCCAAACATCATCATCGAAACACAACCTGTTTGTCACCATTATTCACATTTCTTAAAAAGTACTGTTGCATTCGAACCTATCGAAATTGCATTAGCAGCTGTTTTGCCTTGCTTTTGGATTTACAAAGAAGTTGGTGATGAAATCATCAAAAATCAAGCAAAAGAAAATAATCCATATCAAAAATGGATAGACACCTATAGTGGAAATGAATTTGGTGAAGGAGTAAGAAAAGCAAAAACTTATGTTGATAAGATTGCAGATGGAGCAACTGAAAAAATAAAAGAGCAAATGTTAGAAGCTTTTGTCAAAGCAAGCGAATTAGAATATCGGTTTTGGGATGCATCTTATAAAAACATCACATGGGAAAGAAAATAAATGCCATCTTTTTTGATTTTGATGGAGTAATCGTAGATAGTCTACAATTGTGGGAGCAGATGTTTGATGAAGTTGTTAAACTATATCATTTGGATACGAAATGTTTGGTAGAAAATGATGGGATGAATTTCACGACAAATGAAGCAATCCAATTGATGTTAGAAAATCAGCAACGCTTCACCAACGCTTTGTCCGCGGAAATAATCGAATGGACAGAAAAATTTTACATCGATAACTTTCATCAGTTATTACGATTAAATGAACATGTTGTTGAAGTATTGGAACATTTAAAAGCCAATCAAATTCAAATTATTCTTGTTTCTAATTCCTCTAAAAGACAAGTCAAGTATGCTTTTGAGCAATTAAAACTTCACTCTTATTTTGATCACACTATTTCAGCAGATGATGTTTCGAAAGGCAAACCAAATGCAGAACCTTATTTAAAAGCTTTATCATTATCCGAAAAACAAATGGAAGAAGTTTTAGTTATTGAAGATTCACTCACCGGAATTAATTCAGCAAAAGTTGCAGGTTTAAATTATAAGATTTACAACAATTCAGCCTTTTGTCTTCACCCAAATTACATAGCAGATTTTAGGGAGTTGATCAAAGATATATAAACCTCACCAAAACAAAAAAACCTTACGCATAGCATAAGGTTTTCTTTATAACTTGCTCTTTGTAATTAGATTACCAAGATGCTTTTTTCACTCCTGGGATTAACCCTTCGTTTGCCATTTCACGGAATGTAACACGAGAAATACCAAATGTTCTCATATATCCTTTAGGGCGACCTGTTATTTTACAACGGTTGTGTAAACGTACAGGCGAAGCGTTTTTAGGAATTCTTTGTAATCCTTCATAGTCACCAGCAGCTAATAAAGCTTCACGTTTTGCTGCATATTTAGCAACTAATTTTGCTCTTTTGCGCTCACGCGCTTTCATTGATTCTTTTGCCATAACTTATTTTTCTTTCGTAAATGGTAAACCAAACTTAGTTAATAAAGCTTTTGCTTCCTTATCAGTTTTTGCAGAGGTCACAAAAGTGATGTCCATCCCTTGGATTTTTTTCACTTTATCGATATTGATCTCAGGGAAAATGATTTGTTCTTTTATCCCTAAGTTATAGTTTCCTCTACCGTCGAAACCATTCGAGCTGATTCCTTGGAAATCACGTACTCGTGGTAAAGCAGCTGTTACCAAACGATCTAAGAATTCGTACATTTTCTCACCACGTAAAGTTACTTTTGCTCCGATTGGCATTCCTTTACGTAATTTGAATGCGGCCTCATCTTTTTTCGAGATGGTTCCTACAGCTTTTTGACCTGTGATAAGTTCTAATTCTTCGATTGCATAATCAACAATTTTTTTATCTGCAGTTGCAGCACCTAAACCTTGTGATAATACAATTTTCTCTAATTTCGGAACTTCCATGATCGATTTGTATCCGAACTCTTCTTTAAGAGCTCCTACAATTTCTTCTTTATATTTAACCTGCGGACGCGGTTTGTAAGTTTTACTCATCATTAAATAGCTTTACCTGTTTTTTTAGAAATTCTTGTTTTCTTTCCGTCCTCTACTTTGTAACCTACTTTTGTAGCTTTACCAGTTTCAGGATCAACTAAAGCCAATTTACAGATATATAAAGGAGCTTCTTTCTCGATTATTCCGCCTTGCGGATTTTGTGCGCTTGGCTTTACACGTTTTTTTGCGATGTTCACCCCTTCAACAATTGCTTTTGCTTTGCCTGGGAATACACGCACTACTGTACCAGTTTTCCCTTTATGAGAACCTGATAAAACAACGACGTTGTCTCCTTTTTTAATTTTTAACTTTGCCATGTTGAATGATTATTTATAATACCTCAGGGGCTAATGATACAATTTTCATATATTCTTTATCACGTAATTCACGTGCTACAGGACCAAATACACGGGTTCCGCGCATTTCACCTTGTGTGTTAAGCAATACACAAGCGTTATCATCGAAACGGATGTATGAACCGTCTTTTCTACGAACTTCTTTCTTCGTTCTAACTACAACAGCTTTAGATACAGCACCTTTCTTAACGTTTCCGTTTGGGGTGGCTTCTTTAATCGCTACAACGATTTTGTCACCAACTGATGCATAGCGTCTTTTGGTTCCGCCTAATACGCGAATGACTAACGCCTCACGAGCTCCTGTGTTATCTGCAACTTTTAATCTTGATTCTTGTTGTAACATAACTTATTTTCTTATTTAGCTCTTTCGATTATTTCTACTACTCTCCATCGTTTGTTTTTAGACAATGGACGAGTCTCCATGATGCGCACAGTGTCACCTTCGTTACAGTCGTTTGTTTCGTCGTGCGCTGTATATTTTTTGGTTTTCAAAACGAACTTTCCGTAGAAAGGGTGTTTTTGTTTCTTGGTTTCAGACACCACAACAGTTTTATCCATTTTGTTTGATGTTACTAAACCAATTCTTTCTTTTCTTAATTTTCTTTCCATCAGATACAAATTTTGTGATTACTGTTGTTTTTGTTTTTCAGTCAAAATTGTTTTTAGACGTGCAACGAGTTTACGTGCATTTCTAATTTCAATTGGGTTAGCAATTGGTGAAATTGCGTGGGTCATTTCCAATTGTTCTAGTGCTTTTTGCTCTTCGGCAATTTTAGCATTTAAATCCTCAATACTAAGATTTCTAATCTCTTCTGTTTTCATTCTGTTCAATTTTAAAAATTATTAGATTGAGTAATCTCTTGCTACAATAAACTTCGTTTTCACAGGTAATTTTTGTGCAGCTAAGCGTAAAGCTTCTTTTGCTACATCCAATGGAACACCTCCTACCTCGAACATGATACGTCCTGGTTTTACAGGAGCTACCCAATATTCAGGTGCACCTTTTCCTTTACCCATACGTACCTCTGCAGGTTTCTTGGTTATTGGTTTATCTGGGAAAATTTTGATCCATAATTGTCCTTCACGTTTCATGTAACGTGTAGCAGCAATACGAGCCGCTTCTATCTGACGAGCAGTAATGAATGCTTCGTCTAAAGTTTTGATCCCAAAAGTTCCGTAAGCCAACTCAGCTCCTCTTTGCGAGTTACCTTTCATCTTACCTTTTTGGGTTTTTCTATATTTTACTCTTCTCGGTGATAACATAATCTACTAATTTTTTAGTTGTTCAACTAATTAACGTTTTCCTCTATTAGAACGTTCACCTCTGTGTGCTCCGCCAGAACGTTTGTTTTGTTTCTTTTGTAGTCCTACAAGTGGAGAAAGCTCACGTTTACCGTATACTTCACCTTTCATAATCCACACCTTGATCCCTAAACGACCGTATGTTGTATGTGCTTCTGAAATATGATAATCGATATCAGCACGGAAAGTTGATAATGGAATACGTCCTTCTTTATACGTTTCAGAACGTGCCATCTCAGCTCCGTTTAAACGCCCAGAAATCTGAATTTTGATTCCTTCTGCGTTCATGCGCATTGCTGATGTCATTGCCATCTTGATTGCTCGACGGTAAGAAATACGATTTTCGATTTGTCTTGCTATGCTGTCACCTACTAAGATTGCATCCAGTTCTGGTCTTTTGATTTCGAAGATATTGATTTGCACCTCTTTACCGGTGATTTTCTTCAACTCTTCTTTTAATTTATCAACCTCTTGTCCTCCTTTACCAATAATGATACCTGGACGAGCTGTTGTTACCGTCACTGTAACCAACTTAAAAGTACGATCGATATAGATACGAGAAACTCCGGCTTTTGATAAACGAGCACGTAAGTACTTACGTACTTTTGCATCTTCTGCAATTCTATCACCATAATCATTTCCACCGTACCAGTTAGAATCCCATCCTCTGATGATTCCTAAACGATTTCCGATTGGATTAGTTTTTTGTCCCATATTTATTGATCTTCTACTTTTTGTTTATCTTCTTTAGTTCCTAATACAATAGTAACGTGGTTAGAACGTTTTCTTATTCTATGTGCTCTACCTTGTGGTGCAGTACGAATTCGTTTTAATTGACGAGCGCTGTCTACTGTAATCGTTTTCACATACAAACCAGCATCTTCAACGTCTGACCCTTCGTTTTTCACTTGCCAGTTGGCAATTGCACTCAACAATAATTTCTCTAATGAAATAGATGCATGCTGTTTAGAGTATTTAAGGATACCTAAAGCTTTCTGAATTTCTTCTCCTCTAATAATATCTGCAACTAATCGCATTTTTCTTGGAGAAGTTGGTACATTATTTAATTTCGCAAAAGCGATTTTTTTGTTCGCTTCTTTGATTGTTTGATTACTTAATCTTTTTCTAGATCCCATGGCCTTCTACTATTTTTTTCCTTTGTTTTTAGCTCCGGCATGACCTCTAAAAGTACGTGTTGGAGCGAACTCACCTAATTTATGACCAACCATATTCTCTGTTACATAAACAGGAATAAATTGTTTTCCATTGTGTACTGCAAATGTTTGACCCACAAAATCTGGAGAAATCATCGAAGCTCTTGACCAAGTTTTGATCACATTTTTACTTCCTGACTCTACGTTGGCCAATACTTTTCTTTCTAATTTATAGTGGATGAATGGTCCTTTTTTTAATGAACGTGCCATAAATTATTTTTTTCTTCTTTCAATAATATACTTGTTAGACGACTTCTTCTTATCACGAGTCTTGTATCCTTTTGCAGGAATACCGTTTCTTGAACGTGGAATACCTCCGGTAGCTCTACCTTCACCACCTCCCATTGGGTGATCCACAGGGTTCATTACCATTGCTCTCGTTCTAGAACGACGTCCTTTCCAACGCGAACGCCCCGCTTTACCTGATACTTCTAACTGGTGATCTGAGTTTGATACAACTCCGATCGTTGCACGACATTCTACCAAAATCATACGAATCTCTCCACTTGGTAACTTAACGATGGCATATTTACCATCACGCGCAACTAATTGCGCATAAGTCCCTGCACTTCTTGCCATAACTGCTCCTTGTCCTGGACGTAATTCTATACATGATATTACGGTTCCTAAAGGAATGTTCTTTAGCTTCATTGTGTTCCCCACTTCTGGCTCTACTGAATCTCCTGAATGGATAGTTTGCCCAGCTTTTAGTCCATTTTGTGCAATCACATATCGCTTCTCACCATCGGCGTATACTAATAAAGCGATGAAAGCTGTTCTGTTGGGGTCATACTGGATAGACTCTACAGTTGCTTCTCCGTCTTTATTGCGTTTGAAGTCGATTATACGATATCTTTGTTTGTGACCACCACCAATGTTTCGCATGGTCATTTTACCAGAATGGTTACGTCCACCCGATTTAGATTTACCTTCGATTAATGTTTTCTCTGGTTTAGCACCTGGTGTTAAAACCGAAAAATCATTAACGATTCTAAAACGTTGTCCTGGGGTGATAGGTTTTAATTTTCTTACTGACATTTTTTAAATCTTAAATTATCCGAACAACTCTATTTCTTGACCTTCAGCTAACTGAACGGTCGCTTTCTTTAATTTATTTGTTTTACCAACCTGAAAACCTGTTTTGGTATAACGTGTTTTCACTTTGGGAGCAGATACCATGGTATTTACTTTTACTACGTCTACACCATAAGCTGCTTCTACAGCGGCTTTGATTTGTAATTTATTCGCATGTGTAACTACATAAAACGAATATTGCCCTAACAACTCAGTTGTATTAGTCGCTTTTTCTGAAATGACTGGTTTAATTAATATTCCCATTTTCGTTTTATTTTCTTAAGTTATCTTGAATAGTTGCCAATGAACCTTCAAAGAATACGATTTGTGATGCATTAATCATATCGTAAATATTCAGCTCTGAATTGTTAACAACTTTCGTTTTCTGTAGGTTTCGAGATGATAGGTAAACATTTTTATTTGGTTCTCCTAAAACAAATAAACTTCTTTTACCTTCTAACCCTAAACCTTTCAATACGTTGATGAATTCTTTTGTTCTTGGAGCTTCGAAACTGAAGTCTTCAATTACTTTGATTTCATTATCAGCTAATTTTTGTGACAACACTGATTTTTTAGCCAAACGTTTTTGTGCCTTATTCAATTTGAAAGAGTAGTTTCTTGGTCTTGGCCCAAAGATTCTACCTCCCCCACGAAAGACAGGAGACTTGATCGACCCTGCACGTGCAGTACCTGTTCCTTTTTGTTTTTTGATTTTACGGGTAGATCCCGCAACCTCATTACGTTCTTTCGCTTTATGTGTTCCTTGACGTTGAGCAGCTAAATATTGTTTAACTTCTAACCACACTGTGTGCGTAGATGGCTCAACTCCGAAAACCGCTTCGTCTAACGAAACTTTTCTTCCGGTTTCTTTTCCTTCTATATTTAATACTGCTACTTCCATCTTCTTACAATTACGTATGAATTTTTAGGACCTGGTACAGCACCCTTAACAATTAAAAGGTTTTGTTCCGTATCCACTTTTAATACTTCCAAATTTTGTACTGTAACTTGCTTTCCACCCATTCTTCCTGCCATACGCATACCTTTAAATACGCGAGATGGATCCGAACCAGCTCCAATAGATCCTGGCGCTCTCAAACGATTGTGCTGACCATGAGTTGCCTGACCAACACCACCAAACCCGTGACGTTTAACAACCCCTTGAAATCCTTTACCTTTTGACGTACCAGTCACACTTACATACTCACCTTCTTGGATCAAGTCAACTTTTACTTCATCCCCTAGGTTTAATGTGTCTACCCACTTGTCACCATAAAATTCTACCAATTTACGTTTTGGCGTCGTTCCAGCTTTCTTGAAATGACCTTTCAAAGCGGCAGAGGTGTTTTTCTCTTTTGCGTCATCGAAACCAAGCTGAACAGATTTATACCCGTCCTTCTCCTCGGTTCTGACCTGTGTTACAACGCAAGGCCCTGCTTGAATGATTGTACATGGAATATTCTTCCCGTTCTCATCAAACAGACTTGTCATCGCAACTTTTTTTCCAATGATACCTGACATTTTGTTAAATAATGTTATTAAATTTTACATAAATATTCCTAGGTCAAAGGTTTGCATATTGACACCAATAAGCACTCTTCTCCCTAAAAATAGTGTGCAAATTTATGAATTTATTTGTAAACCACAAACTTATCTAGAATATTTTATTGTTTTTTATGATATTTTTTCTTTTCCCGACTTCTTATTGATCAGAATGAGTTACCTGTGAATCGAAATTAATATGAATGTTTATTTATCGAATAGGCTAAAGGTAATTTTCCTTCAACTTTCAACTACTATACTAGCTTTCTATCGATTATTTTTTAGAAAAATGTTATAACTAATAAAATAGAACATAAATATTTAATTATCGCGACAAAGGAATTTCCTAAACCTTGAATTCCATCTTACTATAAAAAGAAGCATTTTCTTTTACAAAACTCACTTGTGGCATTTTTTTTTAGAATGATTTACCATTTTTGTATTCCTGATATATAAAAAAACCTCGTTGTTAGCAACGAGGTTTTAGATTTATATTGTAGAATCTACTACACTTTAATTTCTACTTCTACACCACTTGGTAGCTCTAGTTTCATCAAAGCATCTACTGTTTTAGCAGACGATGAATAGATATCCAATACACGTTTGTGTGCAGATAGTTGAAATTGTTCACGTGCTTTTTTATTTACGTGAGGCGAACGTAGAACTGTAAAGATACGTTTGTGTGTCGGTAATGGAATTGGTCCATTCACTACAGCACCGGTAGCTTTCACAGTTTTTACGATTTTATCAGCTGATTTATCAACTAAGTTATAATCGTATGATTTTAATTTTATTCTTATTTTTTGACTCATTTCTTAAATTATTAAGCGTTACCTTTAGCTTTCTCGATTACTGCTTCAGCAATATTTGTTGGAGCCGCTGCGTAATGATCAAACTCCATTGTAGAGGTTGCACGTCCAGAAGATAATGTACGTAATGCAGTTACATAACCAAACATCTCAGAAAGTGGTACCAATGCTTTGATCACTTTCGCGTTGTTACGGTCATCCATACCCGATACTTGTCCACGTCGTCTGTTCAAGTCACCTACGATGTCTCCCATGTTTTCTTCTGGCGTTAATACTTCCAGCTTCATGATTGGTTCTAGAATTGTTGCACCTGCAGCTTTTGCAGCAGCTTTGTATCCCATTTGAGCTGCTAATTCAAACGATAATTGATCCGAGTCAACTGCGTGGTAAGAACCATCTGTAAGGGTAACTTTTAATGAATCCATCTCGAAACCAGCCAATGGTCCATTCTTCATAGCCATTTTGAATCCTTTTTCGATTGAAGGGATAAATTCTTTCGGAACGTTACCACCTTTAATCTCTGATATGAATTCTAATCCAACTTTACCTTCGTCTGCAGGTTCCATTGTAAATACAATATCCGCAAATTTACCACGTCCACCTGATTGTTTTTTGTAAACTTCACGGTGAGTTGCTGGTTTTGTAAACGCTTCTTTGTATTCTACTTGAGGTTCTCCTTGGTTAACTTCTACCTTGAACTCTCGTTTTAAACGATCGACAATGATATCTAAGTGTAATTCACCCATCCCCGAAATAACAGTTTGCCCTGAAGCTTCATCTGTTTTCACTTGGAAAGTTGGATCTTCCTCTGCTAGTTTAGCTAAAGCCATCCCTAACTTATCGACATCTGCTTTTGTTTTAGGTTCTACAGCGATACCGATTACAGGGTCTGGGAATTTCATCGATTCTAGTACGATAGGATTCTTTTCATCACACAATGTGTCTCCTGTTTTGATATCTTTAAATCCTACTGCCGCACCAATATCTCCTGCCTCAATAAATTCGATTGGTTCTTGTTTTTGTGCGTGCATTTGGAAGATACGAGAAATACGCTCTTTGTTACCAGAGCGTGTGTTCAACACGTACGAACCTGCGTCCAAATGTCCTGAGTAAGCACGGAAGAATGCTAAACGACCTACGAATGGATCAGTAGCAATCTTAAACGCTAATGCCGAGAAAGGCTCGTTCACAGAAGGTTTGCGTGTAATCGGCTCTTCTGTTCTAGGATCAACCCCTGGAATAGCTTCTTTATCTAATGGTGATGGTAAGTAGCGACAAACTGCGTCTAACATGAATTGTACTCCTTTGTTTTTGAACGATGAACCACAAGTCATTGGGATAATAGACATATCCAATGTTGCAGCACGTAGAGCGTTATGGATTTCGTCCTCTGTAATAGAAGATTCGTCTTCCATAAATTTCTCTAACAAGTCTTCATCGTAAGCAGCTACTTCCTCGATTAATTGTGCACGGTACTGTTTTACATCATCAGCCATTTCAGCTGGAATGTCTACGATATCGAACGTCATACCATGATTTTCATCATGCCATACCATCGCACGGTTTTTTACCAAGTCAACGATACCTTTAAAGTCTGCCTCATCACCAATTGGTAAAACGATTGGCACAGCATTCGACCCTAACATATCTTTTACTTGCTGACAAACACCTAAAAAGTTTGCTCCCTGACGGTCCATCTTATTTACAAACCCCATACGTGGAACTTTGTAATTATCGGCTAAACGCCAGTTGGTTTCCGATTGCGGCTCTACTCCGTCTACTGCAGAGAACAAGAACACTAATCCGTCTAACACACGAAGTGAACGGTTTACCTCAACGGTAAAATCAACGTGACCTGGAGTATCGATGATATTGAAATGATATTCTTGTGCACCAGGAAGTGGTTTACCTTGTTCTGTCGGGAACTTCCATTTACAGGTTGTTGCTGCAGAAGTAATGGTAATTCCACGCTCTGCTTCCTGCTCCATCCAGTCCATGGTAGCAGACCCTTCATGCGTTTCTCCCAACTTATGGTTTTTCCCCGTATAGAAAAGTATACGCTCTGTAGTGGTTGTTTTTCCTGCATCGATATGTGCAGCAATCCCAATATTTCTGGTATATAATAAGTTTCTTGCCATGACTGATTAGAATCTAAAGTGTGAAAATGCTTTGTTAGCTTCAGCCATTTTATGCGTATCTTGACGCTTTTTAAAAGCTGAACCTTCTTCTTTTGCTGCTGCAATAATTTCACCCGCTAATTTTTGGGCCATTGATTTTTCATTACGCTTACGAGAGTAAGAAATTAACCACTTCATAGCAGTCGAAATCTTACGGTCTGGACGTATTTCCATCGGGATTTGGAATGTTGCTCCACCTACACGACGAGAACGAACTTCTACGTGTGGCATTACATTAGACAGCGCGTCTTTCCAAATTTCTAATGCTGATTTCTCTTCATCTTCTTTGCGTTGCTCTACAATATCTAGTGCATCATAGAAAATCTTAAAAGCTACAGATTTCTTACCATCATACATTAGATTGTTCACGAAACGAGTTACTAACTGATCATTAAATTTAGGATCCGGAAGTAAAGGTCTTTTTTTAGCTCTTGTCTTTCTCATTGTTCCTTAAATTTATTTTTTAGCTTCTTTTGGACGTTTCGCTCCATACTTACTTCTACGCTGTGTACGTCCGTTTACTCCAGCAGTATCCAATGCTCCACGTACAATGTGGTAACGAACACCTGGTAAGTCTTTTACTCTTCCTCCTCTCACCAATACTATCGAGTGCTCTTGTAAGTTGTGACCTTCACCACCGATGTACGCATTTACTTCTTTCCCATTGGTTAACCTTACACGAGCTACTTTACGCATAGCCGAGTTTGGTTTCTTTGGGGTAGTCGTATAAACACGCGTACATACTCCGCGACGTTGTGGACATGACTCCAAAGCAGCCGATTTACTCTTCTTGGTTAGAGTTTTTCTACCTTTTCTAACTAATTGTTGAATTGTTGGCATACTAATTAAATATTCCTTTTTATTATTAAAATCCCATTTTTGGGCATGCAAAATTACAAAAAAATATTTCTAAAAAAAAATATTTCTTAGTTATTTTACATTGATTATGATATTATTACCGTGCATCTCAACCATATTTTATATTTGATAACCTTCTTTTAACATTCAATAAGAATAAACACCAGAAATTTGTTACCGTTACATTTTATAATACTTACAAAATTAAACACAGTAGATAACACCTAATTTATGGAACAAATTTTTATTATTATTCTGATTACGGTAGTTCTCTTGGCTATACTCGATATTATGGTCGGAGTAAGTAATGACGCCGTAAACTTCTTAAATTCTGCTATCGGATCAAAAGCTGCAAGTTTTAGAACAATCATGATTATTGCTTCTTGTGGTCTTCTCTTCGGAGCAATCTTCTCGAGTGGTATGATGGAAATTGCTCGGAGTGGTATTTTCGTTCCCTCTATGTTCTCCTTTTATGATGTGATGATTATTATGCTCACCGTAATGATTGCCGATGTCATTTTGCTCGATTTGTTCAACTATATCGGCTTCCCTACCTCGACAACCGTTTCGATTATCTTCGAGCTCCTCGGTGCTGCAACTTGTTTGGCTTTTATCAAAGTTCTCAATAGCGATCAAGCTCTATATACAGTACTCGATTATATCAATACCGAGAAAGCTTCGGAGATAGTTGTCAGCATTGTTCTTTCGGTATTCCTTTCGTTTATTGTAGGCTCTTTTGTACAATACGTTACGCGTTTTATTTTCACGTTCAATTCAGAAGCGAGAATCAAACGTTATGGAGGGATTTTGGGAGGAGTTGCTATCACTGCTATATCTTTTTTCATCTTGATAAAAGGTGCTAAAAATTTAACTTTTATTAGTGACAATGCGAAAGACTGGATTGCCCATAATCAGTTATTATTGATCGGAATCAACTTCGTTTTTTGGACCATTGTTTCCCAAATTCTTATTATCTTAAAAATCAACATTCTGCGTATCATTATTTTGATCGGAACCTTTGCTTTGGCTTTGGCTTTCGCCGGAAACGATTTGGTAAACTTTATTGGTGTGCCGATTGCTGCTTTACAATCGTACGATATTTTCCAAGCGTCGGGCGTAACCGATCCACATACTTTTATGATGGGTGACTTGGCAAATAGCGATATTGTAGCGCCAGTTTATTATTTAATAATTGCCGGAGTCATAATGATCATTACTTTATGGACTTCTAAGAAAGCAAAAAATGTTATTCAGACCGAATTGAGTTTGAGTAAACAAGATGAAGGAACCGAAAAATTCAACCCAAATTTTTTATCGCGTGCCATTGTTCGTGCTGTGATTTTGTTAGGAAATGTAGTGGATAAAATCTTACCAAAATCTTTTCAATTACGTGTCGAGAAACGATTCGAAAAACCTCAGAAACAAAAAACATTACAAATAGAAACTACCGACGAAGAAGCTTTTGATATGATTCGTGCTTCGGTAAACCTATTGGTGGCATCAATCCTGATTTCGATTGGTACTTCACTAAAATTACCACTTTCTACAACCTACGTAACCTTTATGGTGGCAATGGGTACTTCTTTTGCAGACCGTGCTTGGGATCGTGATAGTGCTGTTTTCCGTGTTGCAGGAGTTTTCAATGTGATTGGAGGTTGGTTTTTGACCGGTATTTCTGCTTTCATGATGGCAGCCATTATCTCTCTCACCATGTATTATGGCGGAACTGTAGGTATTATTGGGATGATTATTGTGCTGGGAATTATTCTTTTCCGTTCGCATAAAAGCTATGAGGATAAAAGCAAAGTAAAAGAAGAAGTCTTGGTAAGTTTCACAGAAGAAGATATCGATTCTGTACAAAAGATTTTGGCTAAAAACAAAAAACAAATCGGTAAAGCATTATCAAAAATAGCGGATAATTTCGCCTTATCAGTAAAAGGAATTGACCAAGAGAACCTTGGCTTTCTGAATGAAAACAAAAAGAAAATCAAAAAGTTAATTACATCTATAGAAGATCTAAAGATTAATTTCTACCGAATTCTTCGCAATATGGATCAATCGAATATCAATTCGAGTAAGATTTTCGTTCAGTCTTTTGGGTATATACAGAATATCATCATCAGTATCAATTTCATCAACACTTCTATCCATACCTATATCTATAACAATCATCGACAATTGAAACCTGAGCAAATAGGAGATCTAAAGACAATCAACACGGCATATAAAAAGATGATGTATTACATCTCTAAACGTTTCTTAGAAGATGATTTGAACAATCTAAGTGGCATAGAGCCTCTACGAAAAGATTTTGACGAAGCATTGAATATAGCAATTAGTAACCAAATAGCACGAATCCAGTGTGATAATATCAGTCAGAAAAGTTCTACTTTGTATTTTACCATTCTTACCGAAATAGAATATTCAGCAGACCGTGTAGAAAAATTAGTGAGATTATACAAAGGAATCGACCAGCAAATAAATGATTAATTCCATAGTTTAATTTACATTAATTTAACATTCAAATAGTGATTTTTGTGCCTTCAAAAATCACTATTTGAATGTCGATTAATTCATTTTTCAAATTCTTTACACCAAAAGACAAAACCTTTTTTCCGATATTCGACGATGCATCTGCAAGTCTAATCGAGTTGGCTGAACAATTGCACGAATTAGTAAATGTAGGCCAAGAAGAGCGAGAAGATTATTTAGTAACGATTACTAAATTGGAAACCAAAATAGAAGTGCTTACTCAGAAAACGAATATCGAACTGAGTAGAAATTTCATTACCCCATTTGATCGTGAAGATATTTACAATCTTATCCGTTCGATAGATTACGTTGCCGATAATTTGAATGGCGCTGCAAACCGCATAAAAATTTATCAGGTAGAAAAAATCACTAAATCTATTTGTAAGTTGACACAAGTAAACTTAGAAGCTTGTCAACTGATAGGAGAAGCGATTTCTGATCTGAAAGAGCTGAGCAATATCCCAAGAATCTATGAGATTTGCGAAAGGATCAATAAATTAGAAAACAAATCTGATCGTATTTTTGATAAAGCGGTAGAAGAAATTTTCGAGAACGAAACCGATCCTAAGAATATCATCAAGTACAAAGAAATGCTTTCTTCTCTAGAATCGGCGACAGACAAATGCAAAAGTGTTGCCAACGTTTTACAAGCTATTGCCGTAAAATATTCTTAAGCTTAACTTAAGTCACAAACTGTATGGAAATTTTCAGTAAGGTGATGCATCACAACACAGATATGATGACTTCGAGAGCAGGATTTATCCTTTTGGCGGTGATCATCCTTTCGTTTGTTTTCGACTATATAAACGGTTTCCACGATGCGGCAAACTCAATTGCAACCATTGTCGCAACCAAAGTTCTCTCTCCATTCCAAGCCGTTTTATGGGCTGCCGTTTGGAATTTCGCTGCGTATTTTATCTCGGTTTATTATATCGGAGAATTCAAAATAGGGAATACCATTGCCAAATCTGTCAGCGAAAATTTTATAACCTTAGAAGTTATCTTAGCCGGAATTATTGCCGCAATTTCATGGAATCTTTTAACCTGGAAATTCGGGATCCCGTCTTCTTCATCACATACCTTGATTGGTGGATTTATTGGCTCTGCCCTCACCCACGCATACATGGCAACTGGTTCTTTGGCCGGCGTTGTGGTCTATGCCAAAGTAATACCGATATTTTTATTCATTTTCTTAGCACCTTTCGTCGGAATGGTGATTGCAAGTATTCTCACCATCTTGATTATGAATATCTGTCAAAAAGCAAAACCTGCTCGAGCAGAATGGTGGTTCAAGAAACTCCAATTGGTTTCTTCTGCCCTTTTCTCCCTTGGGCACGGAATGAATGACGCTTAAAAAGTAATGGGCATTATCGGTGCAGCCGTAATTTTCTATCACATGAATGTAGATTTCGATCCTGCTTATGTACAAGCTGAAGATAAATTCCAATATTTCGTAGAACATTGGGGATGGGTACCGATTACATCATTTATTGTAATCGCTTGTGGAACAATGGCAGGTGGATGGAAGATCATCAAAACCATGGGATCCAAAATTACCAAAGTAACTCCTTTAGAAGGTGTTGCCTCTGAAACAGCGGGAGCTATCACCCTTTACATCTCAGAACACTTCGGGATTCCGGTTTCTACAACCCATACCATCACTGGTTCTATTATCGGAGTTGGAATGATAAAACGCGTATCAGCGGTTCGTTGGGGTGTAACAATCAGCCTTCTTTGGGCTTGGGTTCTTACAATTCCTATTTCGGCGATTGTTGCTGCAATCATCTATTATATTATTAGCTTATTGTAAAATGTTTCGGTAGGATGAAATACCAAGCCGAAAAAACAACAAAAAAAGACCGAACGATTTCGGTCTATTTTTTTATAACTCGTCTAAAATTCTCTAATTTTCTATCGTTTCTTCTTGAAGTTGATTCTTGTATCGTTTTCCTTCTATTAATCTTTTATCTGCCCAAATCGTACCGCCTGGGATGATTGCCGAAACAAAAAAAATTCCGAAAATCTTCCAGCTCCAATTATACTTTTCTTTCAGAAAATATAAAATCACCACATAGGCAATAAACAAACCTCCGTGAATACGACCAGTATGCGTAACCCAAGTCGGATTATCAAAAATATATTTTATTGGCATTGCAACAAAAAATAATGCTATCGCCGAAATGGCTTCGACAAATCCCACAACCTTAAATAATTTTAACATAATTTTTTTTATAAATTCGATTAAATATACTTTCTTTCCTCGAGAACAAAACTAATAAATATCGTTCAACTACATACTTTAAATAAACTTAACACGTTTTCTAAACATCATGATTCGATTGTTATCTCTTCTTTGGTTTATTTTTTGCCTCTTTGTGTTCAATTTTCTCTGCGCACAAACACAAAAAACCTTTCTGTTTTATGATTTTCAATCATCAGCAGAAAAACCTATTTTCGAGAAAAAGATCGAATCGGGAAAATGGCAATCCACCCTCGATTCTCTTGTAAAAATTGGTTATTACACCTTGCAATTAGACTCTGTAATCGATCAGAAGGTTTATCTGAAACGTGGTAAACTTTATCAAAATATTTGGGTAAAGAATAATGAGTTATTCCAGAACAAAAACGATTATTTCCCTACCAAAAATCTCGATTCGATCATTGCATACTTCAATCAAAAAGAAGTAGACGAAGGACGAATTTTTTCGAGTATAGTGGTAGAAAGTAAAGGGTTTGAGAACAATGAGTTGCAGGTAGAATTACACAGAAAGCAAGCAAAAAAACGTACCATTGATGGGGTGAAGTTGGTTGGCTACGAGAAAATGTCGCGAGGATTTATCAAACATCAACTGCAAATTCGAGTAGGAGAGACTTTCCGAGAAGATAAATTAATCACGATCCAAAATGAAATTCGTCAAAACCAATGGATCCGGGAAACCCGCTCACCCAACGTAATGTACCAAGAAGACTCTACCTATATTTACTTGTACACTGAAAAAATAAAAGCAAATATTTTCGATGGGATTATTGGTTTTGGTACAGACGAAGATGGTAAATTTAGGATGAATGGAAACCTTAGCCTCGAACTGAATAACAACTTCAATGCGATGGAACAAATTCGGCTGAATTGGATAGGAACAGCAGCCAAAAATACAACTCTTGATATTCGACTGAAATTCCCTTATCTTTTTGGCAGCAAAATAGGAAGCGAAACCAACTTCAAACTTTTCAAACAAGATAGCGTATTTGTTAACACAAATTTGCAAGAAAGATTTTTTTATCAATTAACTCCACAATCGAATATTGGTGTTAATTTGGGCATACAATCCTCTAACTTTGTTCTCGAAGAATACCCGACGATTGCAACAAATTACGATGATTATCAGAAACTAAATCTAGGTCTAAGCTATGATTATTTTCAAGGAACGGATCAAGCAATTCTAGAAGGTAAACAACGCCTGTATACCGTGGTTAACTCTATCCGAAAGAAAGAAAAAAACCTCGTACACGATGATCAAGCCGAAAACCAAACGAGCAATCAGTACGAAATTGGACTCGAAACCTATCGCCTATTTCGTCTTGGTAAAAAACACTACCTGAAAGGTCGGTTTAACTTTTACGGATTGTTCGACAAAGCGAATCATTTTGCAGAAAATGAACTTTACCGAATCGGTGGTTTTGGTTCTCTCCGAGGTTTTAATGAAGAAAGCATTACCGCAAATCTTTATGCGACGGTTTCTGCCGAATATCGTTTCTTGCCAAATGAAGCTTTTTATATCGCACTGTTTAGCGATTACGCAAGTATACAAAATAAACGAATAAACGTACAAACCAATCTTATGAGTTTGGGAACAGGAATTGCTTTTCTGACCAAATTAGGGGTTTTTAATATAAATTATGCAGTTGGCAAAACCGGAAATTTACCTTTTGACTTTAAAGACTCTAAAATCCATTTTGGGATTATCAGTAAATTTTAACTTTTATTTTTTTTCAAAAACTTTTACCATAATGCCCTAAAAAAGCTCTAATTTGCCAAAAATTAATAAAGAATAAACAATATGAAAAAAATTATTCTATCGCTCATAGTTCTTACTTCTACAGTGAGTTTTTCTACACAACTACAAGCACAAGACGACTTAGTCAACTCTCTAAAAAATCATGCAAGTGAGAACAGTAAAGCCTCATTCCAATTCACCGAAATCATCAATTTAGCAAAAATGCCTATCCAGAACCAAGCATCTTCGGGAACTTGCTGGTCGTATTCTGGGAATTCTTTCATCGAATCGGAAATGATTAGAATGGGGAAAAAACCTATCCAATTATCTCAAATATTTACGGCAAGAAACGCCTACATGGATCGTGCAAAACAATATGTTCGTTTGCATGGAGGAATGTCGCTTGGCGAAGGTGGAGTTTTCCATGATGTAATGCGGGTTTATGAACAATACGGTGCCGTACCACAAGAAGTATATTTGGGCTTGAACTATGGAACCAACCATAATCAATTTGCAGAAATGAGTGCAGCAATGGAAGGCTTTCTGAACGGAATTATTAAAAACCCGAACGGGAAATTAACACCAGCTTGGACCGCTGCCTATGCCGGAATTTTAGACGCTTATCTTGGGAAATATCCTGCTAACTTCGAGTACGAAGGCAAACGGTACACACCAAAAACCTTTGCTCAGGAACGCGTCGGAATTCAACCACAAGATTATTTAGCAATTTCATCGTTCAAAGCCTATCCGTATTATCAACAATTTATCCTACCAATACCAGACAATTGGGCTTTGGGTGAATATTGGAATGTTCCACTGAAAGAAATCGTTACGATTATCGATAATGCCCTGAAAAATGGTTTCACGGTAGCTTGGGCTCAAGACGTATCGGAAAAATCTTTTAGTTGGAAAAATGGGATTGCCTATGTGCCGGAAAAAAACTTTGCAGACATGACGGAAACCGAACGCAAAGAAATGTTCAATGGGCCAAAACCAGAACGCACTATCACCGAAGATATGCGCCAAGAAGCATTCGATAATTACGAAACCACAGACGATCACGGAATGCATATTGTTGGCTTGGCCAAAGACCAAAACGGGAAAGAGTATTACATCATCCGCAATTCTTGGGGAACAAGTAACGATTATAAAGGATATATGTACGTAACTAAAGCCTATGTAGAATACAAAACGTTGAATATTTTGGTTCATAAAGATGCAGTACCCAAAGCTATCCTATCGAAACTGAAATAAATTTCGGTCTCCCTTTCTATACTAACCCATACTTATTTGCGTTAGTATAGAAAGCTTGATCAATAACAATCAAAATAAACAGAGAAAACCCATGAAAAATTACGCTATTTTAACGATATTGGCACTTTCTTTTTTCGGACTGAATGCTTGTAATAGTGATGATAATGCTGGAGAAAACTCATCGCCGCAAACTAATCTTATGCCTCAAAAATTTACCTATGCGGGCAAAGGTTCTGAGATTTTTATGTACAATAACGATAAAAACATCACGAAATATACCTATAATGTTGGCGACGAATTCTACCAATATTCTTTTACTTACATCAACCAAAAATTGGCCAATGTAATCTATGAAGATCTGAACAATTCTAAGAAAGAATACATTGTTTACTATGAAAGCGAAGGAACCATAAAAATTGAAGAAAAAGTTCACAACGCAGTTATCGAAACCAATTATCTGAAAATTAATAGTGACGGAAGTTTACGTGGTGATCTCGAAGGCAATAGTTTCACTTATTCTAACGGGAATTTATCGCAATGGATCTCTGATGGCACTGTGAAATTATCGTTTGATTATTATACCGATCAGGCTTCGTACTTCAGAAATGTACGTACTCCATCTTGGGTCTTTACTTTCTTTAAATTACACACCTTAGCCAAAAATAAAAATCAGCTAAAATCGTTCGAAGATGAGAAGGGAGCAATTACAAATTTTACCTATAGCGATTATCAAATAGAAAACTTCCCTAGAAATATAGACATCTCGAAATCAAATAGTGACGAAGTTGAAGCCGTGAAAGTAACGTATACACCAACAACAACCCACTAATTCGTGGCAAAACATCACATAAAAGCATAAAAAATACGCCGAGCATATTTGCTCGGCGTATTTTTATAATCTAAGTAGTGAGATTAATCTTCTTTAATCATTGCTTCATTAATGACGGCAATTAACTTTTCGGTGATTTCATCGATATCACCTACCCCATTGATTTCTACCCACTTTCCTTGTGCTTTATAATGCTTAGCAACCTCAGCTGTTTTGGTATAATATTCTGTGATACGATGACGAATAACTTCTTCATTCACATCGTCTGAACGACCACTTGTTTTACCTCTTTCTAGAAGACGTTGTACTAAGACTTCATCATCTACAACCAAAGCTACGGTAACCGTTACTTCTTCATTGAATTTTTCGGCGAGGATTTTGTCCAATGCTACTGCTTGTGAGGTTGTTCGGGGATAACCATCGAAAATATACCCATTCGGGCTTTTTCCTTTATCCAACTCATCGCTGAGCATCTGGGTTGTAATTTCATCCGGCACCAAACTACCTTTGTCCATGTATGCACGAACTTTTTTCCCTAAATCAGTTTCATTTTTTAGGTTATAACGGAATAAATCTCCGGTAGAGATCTGTGGGGTTTGATATTTTTGTTCTAAAAATTTCGCTTGTGTTCCCTTCCCGCTTCCTGGAGGTCCGAACAATACAATGTTTAGCATTTTGAGTTTTATTTTTTTTATGATTTTATTTGATAAATATCTGGAAGGTTTCGACCAAAGCCATCAAAATCCAATCCATAACCAACAACAAATTTATCCGGTATAGATAGACCTACTAAGTCGACAACTAGATCTTTTTTGTAAGCATCTGGTTTAAATAGTAAGGTAGCAATTTTCAGAGATTTAACCTTTTTTTCTGTGAGAATTTTATGCAATTCTACCAAAGTATTTCCGGTGTCGACGATATCTTCTAAAATAATTACATGCCTGCCTTCTACCGAAATAGGAATATCCATCTGGATTTTTACTTTACCGGTTGTCTCTGTGCCTTCGTACGAACTTAGTTTTAGAAAAGAAATTTCGCATTCTCCAGGATAGTGTTTTAGAAAGTCACTCATAAACATTACTACACCATTCAATACACCAACAAATACAGGAACTTCGTCTTTGTATTCATCGTAAATTTTGTTGGCCATATCGATTATAGCATGTTCTATTTCTTCGAATGCTATGTAGGGAATAAATCTCTTCCCGTGTATTTCAATTTCTTTCATAGATGTTATAAGTTCAAATATACTATTTTGAATATTTTAAATAAAATTTATTCTCAATTTAATTAAATCGTCATTGAGAAAATTCTGGTTTCGGGTGCATTTCTCAGCAAATGTAAATCGAATGCCATGCATACATTTCGTACAAACGGACGTCCCTTTTCGTTTACAATCAGTTCGTTTTCTTTTATTTCTATCAAACCATCTTTCACCATATCTTCTAATAAGTATAGCGCTTGAGATAAACCGTCGAATTTTTGCTCTGGATGCTTCCAAGAGGTTTGTAAATTACACATCAAATTCAGGATATGGCGGCGAACAATTAAATCTTCATCGGTAAGGATATGTCCTTTGAAAACGGACAATTCTCCTCTATTAATAGATGCTTCGTATTCTTCTACCGTTTTCTCATTTTGTGCAAAACTATACCAAGAGTCGCTAATGGATGAAACGCCTAAACCAATCATCAGTTTTGTTTTGGATGAAGAGTAGCCCATAAAATTTCTGTGTAGGGTATGATTCTTCATCGATTGATACATCGAATCATGTTCCAATGCAAAGTGATCCATTCCGATTTCGAAATAGCCCATGTCTTCGAACATTTTCTTACCTTCTTCGTACAAAGCTCTTTTCACTTCTGGCGATGGAAGATCTTCATCTTGGAAACCTCGCTGTCCTACCCCCTTTATCCAAGGTACATGTGCATAGCTATAAAAAGAAATCCTGTCCGGATTTAGTTCTCTTGTCAATTGTATGGTTCTGATCATCCCACTCATCGTTTGATGCGGCAAACCGAAAATCAAATCATGAGAAACCGACGTAAATCCTATTTCTCGCGCTTCTTCGGTTGCTTTTTTCACCGCTTCGAAGGATTGCACTCGATTGATGGCTTTTTGCACTTTTGGGTCATAATCTTGTACGCCGTAAGAGATTCTTTTAAAACCTAAATTGTATAAAACTTGCAAATGTTCTTTGGTTGTATTGTTTGGATGACCTTCTAAACTAAACTCGTGACCTTCTGCAATATCGGCATAAACAAAAATTCCGTCGATTAGCTTCTTGAGGTTTTCCGGAGAAAAAAATGTTGGCGTTCCTCCTCCCAAATGAATTTCTTTAATTTTTGGTCTTGATGAAAACAAATCCACATACATTTTCCATTCTTTGAGAACGGTATCTATATAAGGTATTTCTACCGAATGTTGTTTGGTTATTCTCTTGTTGCAAGCACAAAAAGTACAAAGTGATTCGCAAAAAGGTAAATGGATATAAATCGAGATTCCTTCTTCTTCGTTACTCTCATCAAAAGCGCGCTGAAAGGTTTCTACCCAACCGCGCTTACTGAAATTATCATTGTCCCAAAACGGAACGGTAGGATAACTCGTATAACGTGGTCCTGGAATGTTATATTTTCGAATTAAATTATTCATTTTCTTTATTTTATATCTCAACTTTCGTGAAATATTGTCGTATGAATCAGAAAAAATCATGTACCTAGATTTCCTGATTATTCTGTATTATTAAAATAAACCTCAACAAAATAAACCTTATCTATAGAAAACCATGTAGATATTCCTATTATCGGTTAGTTAAAGGTTTTGCCATCGATTAGTGTATTACAAAATTACTTGACGTATTTTCACTAATCTTGTTAATAGTTCTTCTAGTTTATCTAATTGCAACATATTCGCACCATCACTTTTTGCACATTTTGGATCAGGATGCGTTTCTATAAATAAGCCGTCTGCGCCCACAGCAATTCCTGCTTTGGCAATGGTTTCTATCAATTCTGGTTTTCCGCCAGTTACACCAGAAGCTTGATTTGGTTGTTGCAAAGAATGCGTAATGTCTAAAATTACGGGTGCGTAATTCCTCATCACTGGAATACCTCTATAATCAACGACCAAGTCTCCATAACCGAACATCGTACCACGCTCGATAATCGCAACATTTTGGTTGCCTGAATCGGTTACTTTTTGTACTGGGAATAGCATAGATTCGGGCGAAAGAAATTGGCCTTTTTTCAGTGTAACATGTTTCCCAGTTTTTGCAGCAGCAACTACCAAGTCGGTCTGACGAACCAAAAAAGCAGGGATTTGTATTACATCTACATATTGGGCTGCCATTTCTGCATGCCAAGGCTCGTGTATGTCGGTAGTTGTCGGGATATCGAAAGTTTCGCCAACTTTACGAATAATCTCTAATGCTTTTTCGTCTCCTATTCCTGTAAAACTATCAATACGTGAACGATTTGCTTTTTTAAAAGATCCCTTGAAAATATACGGTATCGATAATTTATCGGTCACTTCTACTACCTTTTCAGCAATACGAAGCGCCATCGATTCATCTTCTATTGCACAAGGGCCAGCAATAAGAAAAAAATTCGGAGAATCTTTATGTTTAATCTTTGATAAAGTTGCTATCATAGGTGCAAATTTACGCAAATTTACCGACTTATTTTTTATAAATTTGTCTGTACTTTATCATTCTTATTTATTGTTTGTATGGATTTTGTCTCGAACCTAGAGTTGGCTGATATTTTCGGTTATCTTGCTTCTGTTTTCATTATTTTGGCTTTTTTCTTTTCTAAGATTACCATTATCAGAATTATTAATGCTATTTTGGTTGTGTGTACTTTTTGATTTATGCCGCTATGGTCGAAGCCTGGCCTGTTCTTATCCTAAATGCAATTCTATTTTTTTTTGTACAGGTCTATTAGATTACTTTTAAACTAGGGAAATAACTTTTTTATAAAAACCTTAAATTTTGAAAATTTTATCTGCCGTTTTAAACAACATAGAAACCGATCAACGCCTAGACAAAGTTTGTCGCTCTCTCCTGAAGTTTGGGTATGAAGTAGAACTAATTGGTGCCACACTAAAAGGAAAACCATTACTCGACAAGCCTTATGCAACTCATCTAATCGAAATGAAAAACCAACATTCGATGAGCATGTATGCAGAATTCAACAAAAAACTACTTTTCACCTTACTCAACAAAGTAGATAAAGAGACAATTCTTTTGGCAAATGATTTGGATTCTTTATTGCCTTTCTATTTGGTAAGTAAATGGAAAAATTTACCACTTGTTTTTGATAGTCACGAAATTTTCTCAGAGCTGCCTTCTTTGCACAATCGACCGAAAACTAAAAAAGTCTGGAAAACTCTTGAGCAATTTCTGCTTCCGAAAATAAAAAACTTCTATACCGTAAGTGATAGTTATGCAGCTTTTTTTGCAGAGAACTATCAAGTGTCACCAAAAGTTGTGCGCAATGTTCCGACTAGAATTCGATTAAATCAAAAACAAAATCATATTTTCTTTCCGCTTCCACCAAATCCCACCAATAAAAATGTAATTCTTTACCAAGGTGCAATCAACATGAGTCGGGGGATTGATAAAGTGATTGAAGCTTTTCGTCATCTAGATAATGAACAGTTATGGATTATTGGCGATGGTCCAAAGAAACAAGAATATGAGCAACTTACCCAAAAGCTTCAACTTACTGATAAGGTATTTTTTCTTGGTAGAATAAAACCAGAGTTACTAAAAACCATCACACCTTTGGCCTCGATTGGTCTTAGTATAGAAGAAGATTTTGGTTTGAGTTATCGCTATGCACTTCCCAATAAATTGTTTGATTATATACAGGCGCAAATCCCTATTTTGGGAAGTCCTTTACCCGAAATAAAAAAAATCATCGAGCATTATCAGATAGGTTTATTGATTGAAAATCATACGCCTGAACATTTAGCGAGCAAAATCAAGGAGCTTTTGAACAAAGGCCGAGAGCCTTTTCTCGAACAACTTATGCTAGCTGCTAATGAATTGTGCTGGGAAAATGAAGAGCTGGTTCTAAAGGAAATATTCGAGCAAATAAAAGTATAGATTAACCAAACATATGTCTACTCTTCTTCTTTTTTATAAATATGTGGGTTTTCTACGATTCCTTTCTTAAAGATTTTCCGAACACCCATCCGTAGTGCATTATCTACTTGCAACACCTGATCCAAAATCTTCTGATCTGGTCTACCTCTGAAGGAGGTTACATGAAATGAATCGGTTTGGCGCAAAGGTTCTTTAGAAAAATAATAATTAGATACACACTTCCTATAACCATCGTACCTCACTGGAGAGACCGAATGCAAAGAGTCGTTATGGGTTGCCATTACCGCTAATCGATTGAACCGGCTTACTATTGTTATTGGATCATTTTTCAATCCATTTGGCCACACTTCTAAATTCCCTCCATAGTCTTCTTGCCAATCTGGCGATACATAATACAAGAGATTGAGCACGCGCCATAACTCCCGTTTTGCGTCATGGGAATTATCCAAATGAGGTTGTAAAAATTGGTTTTTCCCCATCATAGATAAACCTCCTGCATACAGTGAACTATCGGGAAAAGGTTGTTTTATTTCGCATATTTCGGCAATCAAATCCACTATACGTTTATCTTGAAAAGCGTATATTATTTCTTCTAATATTGGGTCGTATTCATTCATTTGTACCGCAATATATTTATCTTCTTTTAAGCTTTTCTTCAAAACCATTTTATCTTTGGTCGGGAATTTTTCGTTAATTTGCATAGCCCATTCTTCTGGCAATAAATCATCTACCCAAAAATAACCAATGCTATCTTTTGACTGATCGTATTGTTGTTTGATCGATTTTTTATTTTGTTCGATTTTCTCTACTATCAGATCTGCAAATTCTTTTCTTTTCATCTTGACGGGATTATTCTCTAAAGGTAAGAAAAAATTGAATCTAAAATCTTTTCTGCATTATTCCGATCACTCAAATATGTTTCTAAGGTAAGTCGATAGTCATCTGATGCATCGAACCCTCGATTTCTCAAATCCTCTATTACCTGAAGCAACTCTTCTTTGGTAGTTACTTGCACACACATTTTAGCAATTCGTTTATCATCAATCACATTATGATTAATCACCGAAAAACGACTATTAAACAAAGCGTTGACAACTTTCAGCTTCGTTCCAGATTCCTGAAAAGACCAACTCAGATTGAAATGTGCACGGTGAAATAATTCGATCAAATGCTGAAAATCTCTCAACCGAACAAATCGGATATTAGGTCGATTACCTATTTGTTTTTTCACCCAATCTTCCTTTATACTCGAGGCAATCCACAACGGATAATCGGTTTGAGAAAAAACATCTATCAAAAAAGTTACTGCCGCACGATTATCGGCCGCTCGCAAGTCACCATGATACAAAGCAAATTCACCAAAACCTTTCAGATTAGAAAATTTCTCATTTCCATGGAAAACAGGCACAAAGGTTCCTTTGTTATAAGTTTTTTTGATATAATTTTGTTCGAAATTCGATAATGTAAACACCTCATCAAATTGCCCTAGAATCGCTTCGTATCGAATAAACTTTTTCGATTCTTGATGAAATAATTGTTTTTTGATTGGATTGGTTTCTGTTCTAGACAAACCGTCGAAATAATTTTGTTCGATATTATGTAAACGCAAAAACTTGGGATAGTCTTCTAGACCAGGAAAACGTAAAACGTCTGTAGTTTTCATGCTTTCGAAAAAAATCGGAGCTTTGATTGACAAAATGTTTTCTAATAAACATTTTCCATTTCTCGAAGCAACCGAAAAAGGCTCTTTCCGAAAAAAATATTTCGGGTATTGTTTAATAGGATAATAAAATACTTTTTCGGCATACTGAGCCAACTCTTTTGGTAGTTTATTATCAAAACCAAAAACATGTAAATAAATTTTCACACCCAAATCATGAAAGCTTTTCAGCTTAAAAAAAACATCAATTACTCCCCCATAATTTGGCGGGTAAGGTTTATCCATACTTACAAAATGCAAGGTTATATCACGGTACATGACTTGTGTTTTAGTGTACAAAAAAAAGAGTCTACACAAATGTAAACTCTTTCTATAAATATTGATGGTGATTTTATTTTATTTTAATTGACATCTAGCATTTCGGGTGTCAATTCGATTACTCTTCCATTTTCGCACTTCAACATTCTCGATGGGTGTTTACGAATTATATCATAGTCATGTGTAGCCATCAGCACAGCACAATTGTTCTGCTTAGATACCGACAAGAGAAGATTCATAATCTCGTTCGATGTTTCTGGATCCAAATTTCCTGTTGGCTCATCAGCCAAAATGAGCGAGGGTGAATTGAGCAAAGCACGCGCAATAGCAACCCTTTGTTGCTCACCTCCTGAAAGGCGGAAAGGCATCATTTTTTTCTTAGACAACATCCCCACACTATCCAAGACAAAATCGATACGATCTTTTATTTGTTGAGAATTTTTCCAGCCGGTTGCTCGTAAGACAAAAGTAAGATTTTGTTCGACACTTCGATCAGTAAGTAACTGAAAGTCCTGAAACACTATCCCTAAATGTCGTCGTAAATCTGGTATTTTACTAATTTTCAGTTTTTTCAGATCATATCCTACAACAGAAGCATTCCCAGACTCCAATGGTAAATCACCATAAAGAACCTTCAAAAGACTACTTTTACCGCTTCCAGTTTTACCGATAAGATAGACGAATTCACCTTCTTGCAACCTTACATTTACTCCACTAAGCACCAAATGATTACGCTGATAAACTGATGCATTTTCGATTTCTATTACATTCGTTATTTCTGACATTCTTCTTCTTTGATAAACAAATATAAACAAAAAAAGCTTGAAAGATTATCTCTCAAGCTTTAAAATTATTAATAGAAGCTATTATCGTTTAGCTCTAACTTCGCTAATCGTCAATGCTTTTCTGCCTTTTTTTCTACGATTTGCTAATACTCTACGACCGTTTTTAGTCGACATACGCTCACGAAAACCGTGTTTGTTTCTTCTCTTTCTGTTACTTGGTTGAAATGTTCTTTTCATCTTTTCAAAGTTTGGGATCCATTACTCGAATGGGGTTGCAAATATACTTTTATTTTCTAATACTATGATAAAAAATTAGAAATTTTCTTCATTTTTAATCGCTAAGCCTTACAGGAAGCGATATTGTAAAGCTTTTTTCGCCATATCTAGAAAATTTCATCTGCAAAATTAGACATTTTTTATCATTAACCAACAAAAAGATTGTTTTATTTTATTAATAAACTCTGAAGTTTCCAAAAATCTTCTTCCCTAAATCCCATAAAAAATTTGTAAATTAGCACCCTTATAATATATGAATATGACTGAAGGAGAAAAACTAATTCCTATCAATATTGAAGAAGAAATGAAGTCTGCCTACATCGACTACTCGATGTCGGTTATTGTTTCTCGTGCTCTACCAGATGTACGCGATGGTTTGAAACCCGTTCACCGAAGAGTATTATTCGGAATGTATGAATTAGGCGTATTTTCTAATCGTGCGTATAAAAAATCTGCTCGTATCGTTGGAGAAGTTTTAGGTAAATTTCACCCACATGGGGACATTTCTGTGTACGATACTATGGTACGTATGGCCCAACCATGGTCGTTGCGCTATCTTTTGGTAGATGGTCAAGGGAATTTTGGTTCGGTAGATGGTGACCAACCTGCTGCAATGCGTTATACAGAAGCGCGATTACAAAAAATATCCGATGAGTTATTGGCTGATATCGACAAAGAAACAGTTGATTTTAAGCTTAATTTCGATGATACCATTTATGAACCCACAGTTCTTCCTACTAGAATTCCTACACTTTTGGTGAATGGAGCTTCTGGGATTGCTGTCGGGATGGCAACCAATATGGCACCCCATAACCTAGGCGAAGTCATCGATGGAACCGTTGCCTATATCGATAATCGAGACATTTCGATTGATGAATTGAGCAAACATATTACTGCGCCAGATTTTCCGACCGGTGGAATTATTTATGGTTATGATGGAGTGAAACAAGCCTTCGAAACGGGGCGTGGTCGAGTAGTAATGCGAGCGAAAGCAAATTTTGAAGAAGTTCATGGGCGCGACTGTATCATTGTTACAGAAATACCGTACCAGGTAAACAAGGCAGATATGATTGCGAAAACAGCTGACCTGATAAAAGATGGTAAACTGGATGGTATTGCTGAGATTCGTGATGAATCGGACAGACAAGGAATGCGCATTGTATATGTTCTAAAAATGGATGCTATACCAAACGTTGTTCTCAACCAGTTATACAAATTCACCCAACTACAATCATCATTTAGCATCAATAATATTGCATTGGTCAATGGTCGTCCTGAACAATTGAACCTAAAAGACATGATTCGTCATTTTGTAGATCATCGTCATGAGGTAGTGGTACGAAGAACTGAATTCGAACTAAGAAAAGCCCAAGAAAGAGCACATATCTTAGAAGGATACATGAAGGTCATCGGCACACAAGATGACTTAGACCGAGCAATTAAAATAATCCGTGAAAGCGAAACGCCAGAAATTGCTCGAGAGAGTTTGATGACTGCTTTTGATCTATCAGAAATTCAGGCTCGTGCTATTCTCGAGTTGCGTCTGCGTACGTTGACTGGTCTAGAGATAGACAAAATCCGTGCAGAGTATGAAGAAATCATGAAAACCATCGAATACTTGAAAAATATTTTAAGTGACGAGGATTTACGTTTCAGCATTATCAAAGAAGAATTAGAAGAAATTAAGAGAAAATATGCCGACGAAAGAAGATCAGAAATTGACTATTCTGGTGGTGACCTTAATATAGAAGACCTTATCCCGGATGATAATGTTGTTCTGACGATTTCTCATTTAGGCTATATAAAACGTACTCCACTAACCGAGTACAAAAAACAATCACGCGGAGGAGTTGGTAACCGAGCAGCAACTACCCGTGATGAAGATTTCTTAGAATACATAGTGGTAGCAACCAACCATCAATACATGTTATTCTTTACCGAAAAAGGAAAATGTTTCTGGCTGCGAGTTTTCGAAATTCCAGAAGGCTCAAAAACATCAAAAGGAAGAGCTATCCAGAACCTAATCAATATCGAACCTGATGACAAAGTAAAAGCCTACATACTCACCCATGATTTGATGGATGAAGAATATGTTAACAATAACTATGTAATCATGGTTACGAAAAATGGCATTATCAAGAAAACTAGTCTAGAAGCATATTCTCGCCCACGCATCAACGGTATCAATGCAATTACGATACGAGAAGACGACACCTTGTTAGAAGCCTTATTGACCGATGGTAAATCCCAAATCATGATTGCTACTAAATACGGAAAAGCAATCCGCTTCGAAGACGAAAAAGTTCGACCAATGGGAAGAACCGCTTCGGGCGTTCGAGGAATCAATTTAGGAGACGACAAAGACAATGAAGTTATAGGAATGATTGTCGTATCGGACATGGAAAACGAAACCGTTTTAGTTGTTTCTGAAAAAGGTTACGGTAAGCGTACATCTATAGAAGACTATCGCGAAACCAATCGTGGAGGAAAAGGAGTTACCACCCTCAACATTACCGAAAAAACAGGAAAACTAATCGCTATAGAATCGGTGACAGATGATAATGATTTGATGATTATCAACAAGTCGGGTGTAGCAATCAGAACCGGATTGAGTGAAATCCGCGTAATGGGTAGAGCAACACAAGGAGTGAAATTGATCAATCTGAAAAAGAACGATGAAATCGCAGCAATTGCTAAGGTAGAAGTCGACGAAGACGTAGAAGAAGAAAATGAAGAAAGCCAAGCTCAAGAACAAAGTGGTACAATGATTGAAGGAGATAATCAAAATAACAAAAACACAACAATCTCTTCGGAAGAAAATAATAACGAAACCCCTACCGAAGAGTAACAAAAAGTCTTATTTATGAAGAAAATAATTTTAAGTTTGAGTTTTGTTTGTTTAATGGGAAGCTTCTCATTTGCACAAGATTTGAATACAGAACCTGCGAAACTTGCAGAAAAAGTCTACAATGACGCAAAAAAAAATTTAGCCCTCAAAGACATTTCTGCAGCAGCCAAAAACTTGGCAGAACTTAGCAAATACGAAAACGGAAAAGTATTTATTGTACGAAACAAAGACACCAAAAAAGACGAGTATTATTATTCACAAGCCGAAGCTGATGCTGCAGTAGCAAAAGGAAATTACGGAAAAATAAAATCGCAAGACCTCACACAAAAGTATGGAATTTTGATTAATTCTGAGGTTTCTACATTAGCAAACGAAACTTTGAAAAGTGCAAACGAAGCCTTAAAAAACAAAGATTATAAAAAAGCAGCACCACAATTTATCGATGTGTACAATCTTACCAAAGCTTTGGGCGTATCGGATGATTTATACAAATACCAAGCAGCCATTTCGTATTACAATGCAGACGATTATGCCAATTCATTAGCCTTGGTAAAAGAATTAATTGCTGTTAATTTCACTGGAATTTCTGATGTACAGCCTAAAGACCTTAACCGCGACTTATATATTTTAGGTCTGAACAATCTTTACCGTACCAAAACAACCGATCCTCTATTAGATGAAGCACTTAGCAAATATAGTTCGGATGCGGATATTACGAATTTAGCCACAGCGATTTATCAACAAAGCGGGAATACTTCTCAGTTGACGTCTCAGCTAGAGCAAAATGTAAAAAACAACCCAAAAGATGTTTCGGCACTTTATAATTTAGGGACGTTATATTTACAAGATAATCAAATAGAAAAAGCCAAAGAAACCCTAAAACAAGCACTAGCTGTAAATCCTAATCATTTAGAATCTAATATCAACATGGCTTTGGCTATTTTATCGAACGAGAAAGAATACGTAGATAAAATCAATAATAATTTAGGTACGAGCAAAACTCAACGTGCAGTATACGAAGAGTACACGAAAAAACGCAAAGATGCTTATAACGAAGCCTTACCTTATTTAGTGAAAGCTCATGAATTGGATAAAAATAATCTACAATTCATTAAATATTTAATTTCTGCTTACAAAGCAACAGGTAATACAGCGAAAGAAGATGAATTTAGAGCTTTGGAACAAAGTCTTGCTAAATAAATAAATTAATATCAATAAAAAAGGAGCTATTAACGCTCCTTTTTTATTCTACCATACAATATTATAAGTCCCAGTTTTTGAGTTCCATTAAAACATGATGTGCTGTCAAATCATATCGAACCGGAACAACCGAAATATAACCTTGTGATAAAGCAAACTCATCGGTATCTTCTCCTTTGTCTAAATTCTTAAACTCACCTGTCATCCAATAATACGTTCTACCTCGTGGATCTTCACGTTTATCAAACTCCTCTATCCATTTGGCATCGGCTTGTCGACAAACTTTTATGCCTTTCAGTTCTTCTTTTGGCAGTTTCGGGATATTTACATTGAGCACTACACCTTTTGGCAAACCATTATTCAGGACTTGTTTTATTATTTTTTGGATATACTCTCGAGCCGCCTCGAAATCGGCATTGTAAGAAAAATCCTGTAAAGAAAAACCAATCGCTGGAATCCCCTCTATCCCCGCTTCTACAGCTGCCGACATCGTACCAGAATAAATTACATTGATTGATGAATTGGATCCATGATTAATCCCTGAAACACATAAATCTGGTCGACGAGGTAAAATATTACTTACCGCCAATTTAACACAATCCACAGGCGTACCAGAACAAGAGAATTCTTTGCGTGTGTCATCCTCGATCAAAACCTCCTCAGTTTGAATGATTGAATGAATAGTAACTGCATGCCCCATACCACTTTGCGGACTATCTGGCGCAACTACATAAATATCACCAAACTCCTTGGCCATATCAATCAATGCTCGAATCCCAGGAGCTGTAATCCCATCATCATTAGTAACTAAAATTAAAGGTCTTTTCATTGTCTATTTTTTATGTTTACTACAAATGTAAAGATTTGAGTTGGTATTTATTTTTTTGGTTCTATATTTGAGTATTGAAAATATTATTAAATAATAACCCAAACTGAATTATAAGTGTTTAAAAATTTTATGTTAATAAAAAAGACCTCTATACTACTTGCCTTTTTTTCTATGTGTTTCTTAGCTTTTTGCTTTTGCAAACCCTTGGTAAGTGATAAAGAAAATGAAGAAAATTATAAAAAAATTATTCGAAACACGCGGACAACATTAAAATATCTGCATTATAAACCAGCAAACATAAACGATAATTTTTCTGAAAAAGTTTTCTACAAATATTCAGAATACATCGATCCAGGAAAACGTTTTTTGTTGGATTCTGACTTTCAGAGTTTCAAAAAAGATATTCACAAACAAGACGATTTCTTCAACAACGAAGATCTCACTTTCTATTTCGCAACTGTAGATACACTCTACAAAAGAATAGAAGAAGTAGAAAAATATACACAAGAATTGCTCGAAAAACCAATGGATTTCACCAAAAAAGAAAATTTTGCCTTGGACCCTAAAACCATTGGTTATGCAAAAACTCATACAGAGCTGAAAGACCGATGGCGTCAATATTTAAAATACAACGTAATGCTCGAAATCATTTCGATGCAAGATGATTTGGATGAAACCAAAAAAGCAAAAAAAGATTCGATTACCCAAAAAAATAATGATCCTTTGGCCGACGATTCTCCAGCCTCTAAAATCACCAAAGAAACGCCGTTTAGCGAAGTCGAAAAAATTGCACGTAACCAAGTAAAAGATATTATATCTGATTATTTCAGACGAATCAAAAAACGTAAGCGAGAAGCCTATTTCACTATGTACATGAATAGCTTCACCGAACAATATGATCCGCACACTGCGTATTATTCACCGACCGATAAAGAAGATTTCGACATTCTAATGTCTGGACAATTAGAAGGAATCGGTGCAAAATTACAAGATAAAAAAGGCTATGCAACCATTGCAGAATTGGTTGTAGGTGGGCCAGCCTGGAAAGATGGACGACTACAAGTTGGCGATCAAATTATGCGCGTTGCTCAAGGTAAAAAAGGGGAAGCTGTAAATATTGTTGGGATGTTACTCGACGAAGCAATCCGCCTAATTCGTGGTAAAAAAGGAACCGAAGTTATCCTAACAGTAAAGAAAAAAGACGGCTCTCAACAAATTATTAACCTTGTGCGCGATGTGATCGAATACGACGAAACTTTCGCACGATCTGCTGTCATTACAGACGAAAAAGGAGATAAATACGGAATTATTTATCTGCCAGAATTTTATACCAGCATGAATGGCAACAAAGGCCGCGACCCATCGGATGATATATTGGCAGAAATCAATGAACTGAAAAAAGAAGACATCAAAGGACTTATTTTCGACGTCCGTAACAACGGAGGTGGCTCACTTGAAGAAGTAATCGAAATTGCCGGATTGTTTATCAAAAGCGGCCCGATTGTTCAGGTAAAAAGAAGTGATGGGATGATGAAAATTCACGAAGACAAAGACCCTTCGATTGCTTATGACGGTCCGCTGGTTGTGATGGTAAATGAGCTCTCTGCATCGGCCTCGGAAATTTTGGCCGCTGCCATGCAAGACTATGGTCGTGCAGTAGTTGTTGGTAGTCCACAGACTTTTGGGAAAGGCACGGTACAAACTATTTTCCCGGTAGATCAACAAAATCGTACAGATGAACTAGGAGCGATTAAACTAACAATCCAAAAATTTTATCGCGTTAACGGAGGCTCTACCCAACTACGTGGCGTAAATTCTGACATCGCAATGGTCGATCAACTTACCTATAGCGAGATCAGTGAAGGGTCTAAAAAAGAAGCTTTACCATGGGATCAGATTGCTGCTCTCAATGTAGAAAAATGGAAACCGACAATCAACTTACAAATGATTATCGATAAAAGTAAAGCTCGTCTTGCAAACAATCAGAACCTGAAGTTAATCGACGAAAGTGCAAAACTTATGAAATCGTTAGACAACACCAAAACTATACCTCTAAATATAGAAGAATACAGAAAATTCAGAGAACAACGAGAAAAATCAATCGAACGTTTTGATGTTTTAGACAAATACAAAAACAATTTAACTTTCTCGAATACTGCTCGCGAACAAGCATTGACTAAAAACGACACAGTGTTGAAAACTCGACGAGAAAACTGGCACAAAGGTTTACAAAAAGATCTTTATGTAGAAGAGTCGATTAATGTTTTACGCGATTTAAGAAAATAAAGAATGGAGAACAATCAAGGTTCTTTTACAGCGACAACAATCAGAAAACTAAGAAAGAATCCTCTCGGGATTCTTTCTTTTGCTGTTATAGCAGTAGCAGCATTGGTTACTGTTTTCGCTTATTTTATTGCAACAGACAAAACTAAAAATGCCAATCGTCAGGATCTTACAATTGCCTACGCACCGATGGGATACCAACAATTGACCCTCGAAATTCCGCTCGAAAACTATACGAAATCCTACTCTATTCACGATTTGTTTTTCGGGAAAGAAATCGATTCGGAACAAATTAGCATTGTGAGTTATTCGATCGACAAGCAAAAAGTTACGTATATTCCTTTTCTTGGCGAGGGTTTACAAGGCGAAAAAGTAGAAATTCCACTCGACATTTGGACACATCACCACATACCGATAAACGAAATAGAAAAAAAATATATTTTCCAGAAAACTTATTTTCTGGGTACCGATAGTTACGGACGAGACTTCTTTTCGCGTTTGGTAATTGGTACAAGAATTTCTTTTCTAATTGGCTTTGTTGCTGTTTTCATTTCCTTAGTTGTCGGGATAAGTTTAGGCGCACTTGCAGGTTATTATCGTGGTTGGTTAGACAACCTCATCATGTGGCTCATCAATGTCGTTTGGTCGATTCCAACGCTTTTATTGGTCATCGCAATTACTTTAGCAATTGGGAAAGGTTTTTGGCAAATTTTTATTGCGGTAGGATTGACCATGTGGGTAGAAGTTGCCCGTGTTGTGCGTGGACAGTTTATATCTTTTAGAGAAAAAGAGTTTGTAGAAGCTGCTCGTGCTCTAGGTTTTTCAGATTACCGAATTATTTTTCATCAGATTCTCCCCAATGTCATTGCACCTGTCATCGTGATTTCTGCAGCCAACTTTGCCTCGGCAATCTTAGTAGAAAGTGGACTTAGTTTCTTAGGTATCGGCGCGCAGCCACCAACGCCATCTTGGGGTAATATCATCAAAGAACATTATAGTCACATAATTCTTGGCAAACAACATTTAGCGATTCTACCAGGTTTAGCCATTATGTTTTTGGTTTTAGGCTTCAATATTTTCGGGAATGTTTTACGTGATGTAATGGACATTAAGGATTAAAAAAATCCACTTGAAAATATTGAAATCTATTCTTTAAAGCCTTAGATTAAAACTTATTTTTTAATTAAATATTTTTATTTAGGTTTGAGGAAAACCTAATAAAAACTTAACCTATGAAGAAAATTATCCTATTGTTAGTATTATCTATTTTATTTGTACACTATTCATGTGAAAACGATTTAGATGATATTATTGAGGAATCTGAAAATCACTCACACAGTAAAAACCCAATTAAAAAGAAAGAAATTATTTCCTATAAAACTTTTTTAGAAATAAATAAAGAGACCAAACTCTCCAAAGAATTTGACAATATATTTTTTAAAAAATCTAATAACACTATAAATATAGACACTACTGAGATTGTATCTATCACCACTGATTATCAGGTCACCTATACATTCAAAGTTAATGAAGACAGTTTGACTAACGGCTTTCGAAACATTATTATACAAAGTACACCTAACAATAATAGGTTTTTTTTAGTTGAATACCCTCCGAACTTTAATCAATCTACTAACAATGAAGGTTTACAAGTAAAAGTAAAACAAATATCTGAGAATAATATAAATGTGAAACATTCTGAAAGTTTATGTATTGCAATATTCGAATGTAGTGAAGGTATGCATACAGCATCTAATCAAGAAGAATGGCACGAATGTGTAGCAACAAAAAAACCAGCATATGCCTTAGTACCTTGTGGAGGAGTCAGCACTGGTGGTCCTTCTGGTGAAGACCCGAGAGGAGGCATGAACGAAGGGATCCCTACAGATCCATTAGATGGTCAAGGAAACAACTCTAATTATTCCAGCGCTAATGTTTTAGCACAATACATAAACCTCTCTACTATAGAAATTAATTGGCTTATAGAAAATCCTAATATTTCTAATAAATTTCTTCAATTATTAAGTGCTAATGGTTATTCTAATCAATCCAAAGATTTTATCAAATGGGCAATTGATTATTTAAATGTTAATTATCAAGCAAAAAATTATTTTAATCAAAACCCGCAAGATTTGGATGTTTTATTTGCTTTAGGCTCTGATTTCTTTAATCAAAATCCTAATATTAGTTGGGATTATTTAGAAAATTGGTTTTTTAAAAAGCAAATAGAAACTGAAAATCATCCTGTAGTGGATCCTAATCTTATCACTTTTGATACGCCTGTTCAACAATCCTCATTACCTAGTTTTAATACTTTTTTAAATAATTTTCCTAAAAAAGGTAGTTCTCCAAATTATACAGAATTACCTACTTCTGAGGCTTATAAACTAGCAGGAGGCTCTCTTTGGGATAGTCATTTAAACCAGAGAGATGCATACAATAATGCTTGTGCTATTAGAGGCTCTAGAGGTTTATTATATTCAGGTTTTGACATTCCTGTACTTCGTTATAATGGCACACAAAGAACTCAAAAAGGAGGAGACGGAAAAAATTATATATTAGATGCTGTTTCTTTTAATAAATTTATGATTCAAAAGTTCGGAGACACTCCTCATAAACTAGAAGGAGCCGATGCAAATGACCCTAAAAAAGTGGCCGATTTACTAAAAAATAAAAATGGTATTTACGTAATTATAAATGATAAATATCCTTCTCAAATTCATTATTCTGGTCATGTTGATACAATTATAAATGGTAAATGTATTGGAGGTGCTTACACTACTCCTAATGGAGGTGTTAAATCAATAAGAATTTGGGTGTTAAATTAATTACTATGAAAAAGATAATATTTCTTTACCTTATTTTATTTTTCTTCCCTTTTACAAAAGGAAATGCTCAATGTAAATTAGAAAAGTTTACTTTGGTACGTACAGATAATATTGTCTCGGAAAACTATATGTTAATAGCAGAAAATGGAATAACCAAAAAACTAAATCCTAATAAATATATAGTTAGTCTTACATTTCATGAAAATGCATATTTTGCTATTTTTTCAATAAAAGGAAAAAAAGGCTGGAGTGCTATAGATTTCAATGAAAATATTCTATTTGAAGTATATAATACTATTCCTAATGAACCTTGGCCAGATTATTTAATTGAAGATAGAATCAGAATTGTTGGTAAAAATAATAAAATAGGTTTTGCAAATGAATGTGGTAAAATTATTATAAAACCAAAATTTGATTTTGCCACAAGTTTCAATAATGGTTATGCTATTGTAGGCAAAAAATGTTCTGAATCAAGTATTAAATGTAATCAATATGGATATATTGATAAAAATGGAAAAATTATTAAAATAAGCAACTATACTTTTGACCAAATACAAAAAGAAATTAATTGGAAAGACATAAATCTGTAATAGATTAAAAGCTTAATATACTTAATAAAAAAGATATTTTTTTTATAAATCAATAGTTAATGAAAAAACCAATCCTTATTAACTTTTCAGTTCTGTTCGTAATGTTACTTGTTTTTGTTGGATATTGGTATCATGAACTTTTTGGACAGCGAATAGTGCATAAATTTGAGGTTACCGATTTTTCGAAATTGAAATTTGATACTTTAAGACCCAATAAAAAAGATAATTATACAACCCATTATGTAAAATTAAAGGTGAAATTAGTGATACTATAAAGATTCATTTGTTCGGATATCCAGAAATTATTAATGGAAAAGTTGACACAATATTTAAAAACATTGATTATTACGGCACATATGATGCAATATTAAAAATTGAACCTAAAAAATATACGAGCGGTAAATTATTCTTCGAACATGTTATACAATAAAAAAATCCACTTCGATCGAAGTGGATTTATATTTTAAAAAGGTAAGCCAGGAATATTGGGCATATTTTCGGCTGCTGTTTTTCTTGCTTTCTCCATCGCTTCGGTTTTCACTTTCTCCAAAGCACGATTCAGCGTCAAAACCAATTCATCTTCCAATTGTTCTTTGTCCAAACCTTCTGCAATCTCAATATCTTTGATGGTAGCAAATTTCGACATGGTAATTTTCACATTTCCAGAAATAGATTTTGCAATAAATAGATCGTTATCCAATTCTTCTTTCAGATCACTAAACTTTTCTTTTATTCCGTTTAGTTTTTCCATCATACCCATTAAATTTCCAAACATAAATATCTTTATTTTATAATTTCTACTTGCAAATATAACCACATCAAATATAACCAAAAGAGTGAATAGTCTATGTTTATTTTTAGAATAGATAAAGGAAAATCAAGTAAAAATCCATTACATCCAACCTGGAAAGCCAACCCAGAACGCACTGATCGAAAAAATCAACCGAAGCTACAGAGAAGAACTATTAAATCCTTACATCTAGGACTCAATACAACAAGTGGAACTAAAAGTAACCTAATAGCAATGGGAATACAATCACCAAAGACCGCATCAATCATTGAGGTATAAATCTCCTAATCAATTTGAAATTAATGAATAACAATTATTAAGTTTACAGTGGTAACAAAAAAAAGTAGCTTACACAACTTTTTTATTTCTCTGAACTTGGATACGTCATACAAAAGAAAACTTAGACTAAAATTAGGATAAAGACCCTGATATAGTCCGAGTATTTTATAATTCACTGATATACAGTGTGTTTTGTGGAGAATACGGGATTCGAACCCGTGACCTTTTGACTGCCAGTCAAACGCGCTAGCCAGCTGCGCCAATTCCCCAGTACGCCGACAAAAATAGAATAATTTTCTACATTATACAAACTTTTCGTTTTTTCTCTAGTCCAACCACCCAGTATATATCCGAAGAAAATAAAATTCTTCAGATGATACAAGCTGATATCCTCTAATAATCTTCTCTACAATGAGAAAAATTATTTTTGCATTGGTTTACGAGACCGATGATGCTTTGCCTTCAACTCTTCCAACTTTTTAAGTTGGTCAGCACTCAAAACACGACCAATTTCTGCTTTTTCTTTCGCACGAATTTCATTCATTTTCTTGCGCAATTCTTCTTTCTCATCCGCATACGAAGCATGAATTTTTTTGATACGATTAATTTGATCATCCGATAAGTCTAATTCTTGTTTCAATTTGGTCATCGAATGCTTTTCTAATTTTACAGGGTTTTGTGCTCGAACCGAGGTTGATACGCCAAAAACACCCATCAAGACCATTAACTTTATTTTACAATTCATAATTGTCATATTAATTCTCTACGCTTATGACAAGGTAAAGGTAAAAAGGTTTAATTATGATAAAAAATTTATTCGTGCATTAAACCTTTTCTGTATTAACTTGTCTAAAATACTCAAGATTATATAAAATAATATGAGTATCAAAAATTTATCCTGGATTATCTTGAGTTTTTTTGCGATTAATGTAATGGCTCAAGACACCTTTAAAGTAACTGGAAAAGTAACCAACAACAGTACACAAAAACCAATAGAATTTGCTTCGGTGATTATAGAAAATAATCAAGCTGGCTATATTGCCGAGGTTATTACCAACGCAAATGGAGACTTTCTATACGATTTACCCCAAGGAGATTATCTTTTTGTGATAGAAGCACTGGGCTATTCTACAATAGAAAAGCAAGTGCGTGTAACAGAAACCCTTAATCTAGGAAACATTCCGCTCGCTGCAGAAGAAGTGATTTCTCTACAAGCCGCCACTATTGTAGCAGAAAAGCCTATCTACAAAGTAGAGCTCGACAAAAAAGTATACGATATGGCCAACGACCCGATGTCACAAGGACAAAGCTTGTCTGATGCTCTACAAAACGTCCCATCGGTACAAGTAGATACAGAAGGTAATGTGTCGCTCCGAGGAAATGAAAACGTTAAATTTCTGATCGATGGTAAACCTTCGGGGATGTTAGGTATTTCTAATCCTGCCGAAGCATTGAAAAACATCCCATCAGAAAATGTAGAGAGAGTAGAAGTAATCACCAATCCTTCTTCCCGATACGAAGCTTCTGGTTCTGCTGGAATCATCAATATTATTCTGAAAAAAGGATCGAACAACGGCTTCAACGGATCCATCACAGCCAATGCCGGAACTCCAGAATCGGTAGGAGCTAATGCCAATCTTAACTATCGCACCAATAAAATTAATCTTTTTACAAATTTCGGTTTCCGATACTCGAAAAGAGAAGGTGAAAGCTCGGTGAAAACAACTTTCTACAATCCCAGAGAAGAACGAATAGGAAACGATGAAGTTGGGTATGATGACATTCTGTACAGCTACCGCGAAACGCAAAGGAATAATGACCGAATCAGAAGAAACTTTAATTTTCGTGCTGGTTTCGAGTATTATTTAGACCCAAAAAATAGCTTTACTTTCTCTGCAGGATACCGTTTCAATAACGGAAACTCCTTGAGTAACATTTTATATACCTATGCCAACGATGATAAATTTTCTTTTTATGATCAGGTAAGAAAACAAAATGAAGATGAAATCGAACACAATATCGATGCGGATTTCAACTACACGCACAAATTTGATAATAAAGGACATGAATTCTCAGTAAATGCACGTATGTCGTATGCAAAAGAAGATGAAGAAGCAGATTTACGCAACTTTAGAAATTCTCGACAAATCCGTCAAGAAGCTGCAAGTAGTTACGAAAACTATAAATCGGTAACGATATCTGCCGATTATGTGAAACCAATAGGTGAAAAAGGAAAGTTTGAATTAGGTGCTCGCGGAAACATAGAAAACACCACCACAACCTTTAGAGCTACTCGACTAATAGATAATCTGTGGACACAGATTCCTGGCTTCAATGCAGAGGTAGACAACTTCCAGAATGTGTATGCAGCCTATACGCAGTACGGAAATACTATCGGAAAATTTACCTACTTTGCAGGAGTTCGTATGGAATATTCGGATATGACAATCAAGGATGAAACTCTGAAAAAAACCATTAATAAAGAGTATGTTGATTGGTTCCCGTCAGCAACCCTAAACTATGAGTTCAACGAAAAAAATCAATTACAATTAAGCTATTCTCGTAGAATTCGACGCCCGATGTCGTTCTTCTTATTACCCTATTTCACCTATAGTGATGACCAAAACATCCGAAAAGGAAATCCAGACATCAACCCAACCTATACCAATGCTATCGAATTATCGTACATTACCAATATCGGTAAATTGATGATTACACCAAATATCTATTACCAACGTTCGACCGATGTTTACCGTAATCTGAATTACAATGCCGGACAATATTTCGAGAGTTTGCCAATTAATCTAGGAACGCAAGATCGTTACGGATTAGACCTTACATTTACTTACCGCCCATTCAGATGGTGGAATCTAATGGGAAGCATCAACGTGTTTGGATATGATGATAAAGGAGAAATCGATTATACATATACCTACCGAGAAGCAGACGGTAGCGAACATAACGTAACCGAAAACTTCAATTTCAAAGGTGACGGAATAAGCTCTTTTGCAAGACTTTCATCAAACTTTAAGCTTCCGGCAGACTTCGGATTTCAATTGGCCGGAATGTACCGCGGAAAAACAAAAAATGCTCGACAAGATGTAAACGCAAATATTAGTATGGATGCATCGCTAACCAAAGATATCCTGAAAGGAAGAGGAACATTTACCCTGAATGTACGCGACGTTTTCGATTCTCGTAAACGTGCTTTTACCTCATACGGAAATGATTTCTTAACAGAATCTGAAATGCGTTGGAACACTCGAATGATTAATCTAAGCTTTACGTATCGTCTAAAAGCTAATCAACCGAAACAACGCGATCGCCAAAACAATATGGATGATAACGGTGGTATGAGAGATGAAATGATGCCAGAATAAACCATAGTGCCGAATAAACTAACAAATCCCTACTAACAAGAAAAATTTCTTTACAGTAGGGATTTTTTCTTTATTCTGAATATCATTTATTTATTTTGTAGAAAATCAACATTATGAGTAAGAAAAAAAATTTAACATTAAGCATTAAGCAAGTTTATTTTGATGAGATACTTGCAGGCACAAAGAAAATAGAAACAAGAGAAATTAGACCTAAAAACGTGCACAGGTATTGTCGGGTAGATGAAGAGGGTTATGTAATCGAAGATGAAGAAACGGGCAATATTCTGCCCGTTGAATATGACACAATAACATTTCTTACAGGTGCGTACAAAGGTACACGCCCGAGAATGGTGGTGAAAGTAGAAAGGGCAGATATATTTTTATTAGTAGATGAAGAAACAGGTGAATTGATTATTTTACAAGATGAAAAGGGTAAAGATTATTATGCGGCTATTATTGAGTATAGCTTAGGCGAAATCATTTCTAGACCATAAATGAATAATTATTGTTTAACATTTTAAATATTTAGCTGAGTTGTTTATAGATTAGGAGTACAAAGACAATTGCGCACAACGAATGCATCGTCGGGTTATCGAGGAGGTAGTAGAACTTCATCGGTGGCAAGTGGTGGACCCGCTGGTAGAGGTAACAGATTTGTATCTCGTAGACAAAGGTATTACGATGTACGCCGAGCATTTGGTTTAAGTGGGGGTTAATATGTTAACGCCTTTAGAGCATGCAAATAAAGTAATTAGCACGGTTCGAGATCGTTCAAACCGTGCAATACTTTTTTATTCGGCAGGAAAAGACAGTATTGTTTTGCTTGATTTAATGGCTAAACAATTTGATGAGGTGGTGTGTGCGTTTATAAATTTTTCGAAAAGTTTCAATACATTGATTATCAAACAATAAAAAAACTACCTCATAAATGAAAAATCTTTTTATCTATAATCTAATTTTTTCTTTTGATATGCGAGCTAAACATGCCCGTGTAATTTGAGGAAAACTATCGTGCGATATAGTTCATTTGTCTTTGCTGTTTTCTCAAATGTTCGGAAACATTCAAATAAAAAACCCTTAATACGTTATATATTAAGGGTTTCAGTACTCGGAGTGGGAATCGAACCCACACTCCAATGGAACACGAGTTTGAGTCGTGCGCGTCTACCAATTCCGCCATCCGAGCCATTATTGTGGTTGCAAATATAGGACGCTTTCTTTTTACTACAAAAAAAATCTATAAAAATATTTGCATTTTATCATAAGCCAAATCCATCCCTTTCGGTAACAAAGAGTTGACCTCTTCATAGAAGCCCATTTCTACACTGATATGAGTGAAGTAAGTTTGTTTTGGCTGGAGTTTTTGGGTAATTTCTATAGCATCTGCCAATAACAAGTGTGCATGATGTGGATTTTCTTGTCGCAAAGCACTCAAAACTAAAACATCTAGATTTTCTAGTTTTTCTAATGTTTTTTCTGGCAAAGATTTCACATCTGTAAGATAAGCGATTTTCTTATCAAAAATATATCCTAAAATAGACAATCCACCATGCATTACCTCTACAGGTTGGATATGTATATCGTTGATATAAAAAGGCTCCAATCCAATTGCATGCTCTTCTACTTGTGGAATACCAGGATATTTAGTACCATCAAAAATATACGGAAAACGTACGCGTATCTGATTCAACACACGTGGCAATCCATAAATTGGCAAATCTCTTTTAGCCTTGAAAATTAATGGCCTTGTATCATCAATACCCAAAACATGGTCATTGTGCTCATGCGTGAAAACTATCGCATCTAGATTTTGTACGTTTTCTCTCAACATCTGATACCGAAAATCTGGGCTACAATCTACCACTACACGCGTTTCATTTTTTTCTATCATAAAAGATGATCGCAAACGCTTATCTCTAGGATCATTAGAAAAATTTACGGGATGATCGGATGCAATAACCGGAACACCTTGTGATGTTCCTGTGCCTAAAAAAGTTGCTTTTAACATGTTTCTTGGTCTACTATCCTACAACAAAACGATAAATGAAAAATACACCTAACTTTTATTTTAAACGTATTCGTTTGTTAATCGGACTTGATTTGATAAATTTACGGCAACAAAAAATTTTCTGCAAAATTATGTCGATTCAACAAGTATTAACTCCAAAACAAAAGGCACTTATCATTAACCTCAACCCAAAGATTTACGGCTCTTTCGCCGAAATTGGAGCAGGACAAGAAACAGTTCGTTTTTTCTATCGTGCTGGTGCAGCTTCTGGCACACTTGCCAAGGCAATGAGCGCCTATGACAAGGATTTCTCTGATGCGATTTATGGTGCAGAAAGCGATAACCGCTACGTAACGCAAAAGCGACTAAAAAAAATGCTCGATCATGAAATGGTTTTGATGATGGAGAGATTAAACAAAGAACATCATCAAGAAAAATGTTTTTTTGCTTATGCAAATACCGTAACTACGATAGATTATTCTAAAAAAAATGAAGGACATGGTTGGGTCGGAATTCGTTTTAAACTAAATGTAGAAGACAAAGAAGCCGACGAAATTGTAGTACACGTAAAATTCAAAGAAAACTCTGCAAAATTACAACAAGAAACTTTGGGAATTTTGGGGGTAAATCTCATCTATGGCGCATATTATCTATACGAAAACCCAAGAGAATTGATAAAATCTCTATATGATTCGCTCGATAAAGATCAGCTAGAAATTGATATGATCAATTTTCGAGGGCCGCATTTCAAGTATGTAGATAACCGTTTGATGAGTTTGCAATTGGTGAAAAATGGCTTTACCGATGTTGCGATTTTCAACCCTGAAGGTAAAAATATACTGCCGGCAGATTTGTTATACAAAAAAAATATTTATGCCGTTCGCGGATCTTTCCGCCCGGTTATGAATGTGAATATGGACATGTTTCAGGGTGGATTGAGCCAGTTTAGGCAAACCGAAGGCGTTACGGATAACAATACCGAAATCCTATTCGAGATCACCCTGAGCAACTTAATTGCATCGGGCTTACAAGGTGAGCTGGATGAAAGAGATTTCCTCGATCGGGCAGATATCATTGGTAGCTTAGGATTTAATGTAATTATTTCTAATTTTTCTGAGTATTATAAACTGGTTGATTATTTTTCGAAATTCACCCGAAATCAGACTAAAATTGGTTTGGCAATGGGTGTAAACAATTTATTAGAAATCTTCAAAGAGAATTATTATACCAATCTTCCGGGTGGAATAATGGAAGCTTTCGGTAAACTTTTTAAAAAACAAATGAAGATTTTCCTCTACCCTTATTTAGATAAAAAAGACAACCTTTTGTTGAACTCTAAAAACCTGAAAGTAGAGAAAAATCTACACGAATTGTATAAGTTTTTCTTGTATAATGATAAAATTGAAGACATTACCGAATACAACGAAGATTATCTGAATACCTATTCACGAGATATCCTGAGAAAAATTTCTAATAACGAAAGTGGTTGGGAAAAAGAATGTCCAAAAAGTGTAGTTGAATTGATTAAAGAACGTGGAATGTTCGGGTATAACGAGCATCTTTTACTGGAGTAATTTCTATAGAAAACTCTAAGAAAATGACACAAAAAAATCCGAAGTTTTTACTTCGGATTTTATCATTAATAACTAGAAAAAACCTTATTATAATTTATTCTTCACGAATAACTTCTAATATTTTCTCTTCGATTTCTTCTGACAACTCCGGATTATCTCTCAGAACTTCTTTTACAGCATCACGCCCTTGTCCTAGTTTACTTTCATTATACGAGTACCACGAACCCGATTTTTGCACAATGCCTTTTTCTACTGCTAAATCGAGTATTTCACCAACTTTCGAGATTCCTTCGCCATACATAATATCGAATTCTGCCTGACGGAAAGGTGGAGCTACTTTGTTTTTTACGACTTTTACTTTTGTATGGTTTCCAATAACTTCGTCTCCGTTTTTTATTTGTGTAGAGCGACGGATATCTAATCGAACAGAAGCATAAAACTTCAATGCATTTCCTCCGGTGGTTGTCTCTGGATTACCAAACATCACCCCAATTTTCTCTCTTAACTGATTAATGAAGATTGCTGTACATTTTGTTTTATTGATTGTGGCAGTCAATTTACGTAATGCCTGCGACATCAAACGAGCTTGTAATCCCATACGAGAATCTCCCATTTCTCCTTCGATTTCCGCTTTCGGAGTCAAGGCAGCTACCGAGTCGATTACAATTATATCGATTGCCCCCGAACGGATAAGATTATCTGCAATCTCTAGAGCTTGCTCACCATTATCGGGCTGAGAGACAATTAGCTCTTCTATATTAACTCCTAATTTTTCTGCATAATAGCGATCAAAAGCATGTTCGGCATCAATAAATGCTGCAATACCTCCCTGCTTTTGAGCTTCGGCAATAGCATGAAGTGTAAGAGTAGTTTTACCAGAAGATTCTGGTCCGTAGATTTCTATTACACGGCCGCGAGGATAACCTCCTACTCCTAAGGCTATATCTAAGCCTAATGATCCCGAAGGTATTACTTCTATTTTATCGTCTATGGCAGAGTCGCCCATTCGCATTACAGTTCCTTTACCGTATGCCTTGTCCATCTTATCGAGAACAAGTTGTAATGCTTTCTTTTTATTATCTGAATCACTCATTATTTCTTATTTAGTTTTCTAAAATTTGTTTTGCATGTTCTTTGGTTTTCACCTTGCTGATTACCTCATCGATTATTCCTTCTTCATTTATCAAAAAAGTAGTTCGATGAATTCCATCATATTCGCGCCCCATAAATTTTTTCGGTCCCCAAACTCCAAAAGCGTTGAGAATGGTATGATCTTCATCTGCCAAAAGTGGAAAGGGTAAAGAATATTTTTCTGCAAATTTCTTTTGTCTTTCTACCGAATCTGCACTTACCCCAATAATCGAGTACCCTTTGGCAGCCAAAGCAGCTTCGTTGTCTCGCAAATTACAAGCTTCTGCTGTACAACCTGGTGTACTTGCTTTGGGGTAGAAAAACACAACTATTTTCTTACCTTGATAGTCGATCGAGCTCACCAGCTTTCCGTTTTGATCTACTCCACTGAATTCGGGTGCTTTATCTCCTTTTTCTAACATTTTCATCTCTTCACTTTTATGTTATGTAAAAATAATGAAATAATTTCGATAAAAGTTTATTTCTTTTTCTACTTTCTTGTTGACAAAGTTAAATTATCATAACGACATACCGCGTCGTCTATAAAAAGATGTTTTATTAGATTTCGTTAGCTTTCCACCACGGTAAACTGAATTCACAAAGCAAATGTGCTAATTGATAATTCTGGTAAGATGTTTTGCTCATCCAGGCAAATTCGGCTATTTCTTTGGTACATTGTATAGCAACATGATGAGGTATCGCTACATGAAATATTGTAGCTTTCACCAAAGTTTCTTGTTCGTTTACAGCTTTCGTACAGTGCTCGCCCAATAATTCTATAGGATAGGTAGAAATATCTACTTGTATTTCTTCTTTGCATTCTCGAATTAGCGCTTCGATAGGCTGTTCATCTCCTTCTATCTTGCCTCCTACCATCTGAAAATAAGAGGATTTTTTCTTCCGTACGATTAGAAAATCATTCTGCGGGTTGGTAATAATTGCCGAAGCCAAATACAAAATCTGCATCGTATAGTTGTATGAAATGTGTAGAAATAAAAAAAGCCTTACCCCTAGGTAAAGCTTCTGCGATCCGGACGGGACTCGAACCCGCGACCACCTGCGTGACAGGCAGGTATTCTAACCAACTGAACTACCGGATCTAATAAAAATTTATAAAAATGTAAATCGCTTAACTTGCGATCCGGACGGGACTCGAACCCGCGACCACCTGCGTGACAGGCAGGTATTCTAACCAACTGAACTACCGGATCAGTGTATCAGTTTCGGATTGCAAATATACACGGTTTTTTGATACTTCCTAAAATAAAATTGAAAAAAAACTCAGTTTTTCAACCGAGTTTTTATATCATTTTAATAATCAATAAGTTAATTGATTACATCAAAGCTTCTAATTTTTCTATTAATTGCTCTTTTGGAGCAACACCTACTACTTTATCTACAACTTCTCCGTTTTTGAAGTATAGAATTGTCGGGATGTTTCTGATTCCGTATTTTGCAGCAACCTCTTGATTGTTATCTACATCGACTTTCGCAACCACTGCTTTCTCACTGTATTCTCCTGCAATTTCTTCAACTATTGGCCCTACCATACGACATGGTCCGCACCATACAGCCCAAAAATCTACCATTGCTGGTTTGCCCGAATTGATGATTTCTTTATCGAAACTTGCGTCTGTTACATCTAATGCCATAATTTTTTATTTTTTTGTTTTTCTAATATGTTGTTTAACAAAACTAAGAAAAAAAATTTATACTGATTGTGTATTTTTATCGATTATACTAATGATGCAATAGTTTAGCTTAAATTTATTTTTAATTCTTGAATAAGCTTGATTTCATCTAAAAGCTCTCGACAAATATTGACTTTGTATTTATCCGACGGTATTTCGAGTCGTATTTTTTCTTGATTATCAACTATCTTGAATTCTAATTTTTTGCTTCCCTGGTAGCGAACCACCATATCCAATAATCGCTCTACCAAGTGATCGTTGAGATCTTCTAAATCTATATTGATTCTTAAACTACTGGTACTCGACTCGAGGATATCACTCAATAACTGCATTTTCGTAATCTTGGTAAACATTTTTTCTCCAGTAATATTTCCGTCGCGGTCTTTGTACACTTTCTTTTCGAAAATTACACGAATATTCAAGAATATATTCTCATTGAAAAAATATTTAAACTTGAGATAGTCCTCTCCAAAAATCATAAAATCGTATGAATCGGAATAATCACTAAAAGTAAAGCTACCGTATTCTTTTCCATTTTTACTTATTCGATGCATAACATTACTCATTATTCCGCACATGGATAATTCTCTACCCGAAACCTCTCCTTCTCGCCCAATAAGTTGGCCAAGTGTCATATTAGAAATTAATTTTATTTCGTCTTTGTATTCATCTAGCGGATGTGAAGAGATAAACATTCCGATTACCTCTTTTTCTTTATATAATTCTTGCACAATACTCCATTTATCACAATCGGGTAATTGTGGCACAATATCTTCAACAGTACCGTCTAATCCACCGAACAACGATGTCTGAGCGCTATTTTTTTGGGCTTGATAATTGCCGCCGTATTTGATAATCTTCTCGAGATTTGTTGTTCCATCTTCTTGGTAAAAGTAGCGTCCACGATGAAAACCAAACTGATCAAATGCGCCTGCAAGAATTAGATTTTCGATAGTTTTTTTGTTTACAACTCGAAGATCTACACGTTTTACAAAATCGAAAATAGAGCTAAAATCACCGTTTTTTTCTCTTTCGGCAATAATTGCTTTTACGGCTGCAGAACCTACTCCTTTTACAGCTTCCATCCCAAAACGTATTGCGTTATTTTCGTTTACGTTAAATTTAGAAATCGATTCATTCACATCAGGGTTTAATACCTTTATCCCCATTCGCTTACACTCCTCCATAAAAAACGTAACTTGTTTTATATCGTTCATGTTGTTTGATAAAACCGCAGCCATATATTCTGCTGGGTAATGTGCTTTGAGATAAGCCGTTTGGTAGGCAATCCACGCATAGCAAGTCGAGTGAGATTTATTGAAGGCGTAGGAAGCAAAGGCTTCCCAGTCTGTCCATATTTTTTCTAGTATCTTAGGGTCGTGTCCTTTGGCAGCAGCTTGTTCTATGAACTTTGGTTTCATCTTATCGAGAACTGCTTTTTGCTTTTTCCCCATCGCTTTACGCAACACGTCGGCATCACCTTTAGAGAAATCGGCTAACTTTTGCGATAGCAACATTACTTGCTCTTGATAGACTGTGATACCGTAGGTTTCACTAAGATATTCTTCGCAAGCATCTAAGTCGTAGGTAATTTCCTCTATACCCGCTTTTCGTCGAATAAAAGACGGAATGTATTCCATCGGTCCGGGACGGTACAAGGCATTCATGGCAATAAGATCGGCAAAAACAGTTGGCTTAAGGTCTCGCATATGTTTTTGCATTCCAGGTGATTCGTATTGGAAAATCCCAATGGTTTCTCCTCTTTGGAAAAGTTCGTATGTTTTATTGTCATCAATCGGAATCTGATCTGGGTCGATATCTATATCATGTCGAAGTTTCACCAGTTTTATCGTGTCTTTAATAAGAGTCAGTGTTTTCAACCCTAAAAAATCCATCTTCAGTAAACCTGCAAATTCTGCTACCGAGTTGTCGAACTGAGTGAGATATAAATCAGAATCTTTAGCGGTTGTAACTGGGACAAAATTCGTAATATCATCGGGTGTAATTATTACTCCACAGGCATGCACACCTGTGTTTCTTACAGACCCCTCTAAAATCTGAGCTTGCTGAATGGTTTGCGCTGTGAGATCATTTCCGTCTGATAAACGTTTTAGTTCTAAAACATTCTCTAAATCTTCTGGGCGTAATTCGTTTCTAAGAACTTTCTCGTCTAATTGAAAAATCTTAGACAGTTTCATATTCGGAATCAGTTTTGCGATTTTATCAGCCTCATACAGTGGCAAATCGAGTACACGTGCAGTATCTCGAATAGATGACTTGGCTGCCATTGTACCATATGTAATAATTTGTGCTACTTGATTGGCTCCATATTTATTGATAACATAATCCATCACTAAACTACGTCCTTCATCATCAAAATCAATATCAATATCGGGCATAGATACTCGGTCTGGATTAAGGAAACGCTCGAAAAGCAAATCGTATTCTATCGGGTCTAAGTTGGTAATTCCTAAACAATAAGCAACAGCAGAACCTGCTGCAGAACCGCGTCCTGGACCAACGGAAACACCCATTTCTCTTGCAGCCGCAATAAAATCCTGCACAATAAGGAAATACCCTGGATAACCGGTACGCTCGATGGTTGTAAGTTCGAAATCTAATCGCTCTTCAATTTCGGACGTTATGGTTTCGTATCGTCTTTTTGCTCCTTCGTATGTTAAGAATCGAAGATATGCATTCTCTCCACGTTTTCCCCCATCTTGCTCATCTTCGGCATGGATAAATTCTTCTGGGATTGTGAATTTAGGTAGTAATACATCTCTTCTTAATTTATATTCTTCTACTTTGTCGACAATTTCTTGGATGTTTATGATGGCATGAGGTATATCTCGGAAAAGATTTTTCATCTCTTCACTCGACTTGAAATAATATTCTTGATTCGGAAACCCGAAACGGAAGCCTCGACCACGCCCAATCGGCGTAGATTGTTTCTCGGCATCGCGCACACACAACAAAATATCATGTGCATTAGAGTCTTCTTTATCTATATAATATGTATTATTGGTTGCGATTAATTTCACGTTATGTTTCATCGCAAACTGAATGAGTGTCTGGTTTACCCGATCTTCATCTTCTTGTCCATGTCGCATTAGTTCGATATAAAAATCGTCTCCGAACTCTTCTTTCCACCACTCTAATGCTTCTTCAGCTTGTCTTTCTCCGATATTGAGAATTTTATTGGGGATTTCTCCCTGCAGGTTTCCAGAAAGTACAATTAACCCTTCCTTATGTTGTCTGATTACTTCTCGGTCTATCCTTGGCACATAATAGAATCCGTCGATATTCCCCTTCGAAGCCATTTTGGCTAAGTTATGGTAACCTACTTTATTTTTCGCTAAAAAAACAATCTGATATCCATTATCTTTTTTGGTTTTATCTAAATGATTTTCACACACAAAAAACTCTACCCCAACAATTGGTTTTATAGTCTTTTCTGTGGGTCCTAGACCTTGTGCTTCGAGTTCTTTATTTTTTTCCTCTACTTGCTGGTTGTGTTCGTATACTGCATCTACAAAATGAAAAGCTCCCATCATATTTCCGTGATCCGTGATGGCAACAGCAGGCATGTTTTGTTTTGCAGTAGCTTTTACCAAGTCTTTGATAGTGATTGTTGATTGTAGGATAGAAAACTGGGTGTGATTATGCAAATGAGAAAAGGGAGCATTCTCGAATTTTTCTAGAATCTCATCCGTTACTGCGGGCAAAACCACATCTGGCTCTTCTTTTGCCAAACGTTTAGCTATGGCTTCCGAAGCTTTTTTTAGATTCGTATGCTTTAGACCGATAGAGGCTATTTCGGTAGGGTTTGCTGTGCGAAAACGCGTGAAATAATTTTCATCTTTTTGCAAATCTTGTAATGTAAAAACCCCTGTTCGGATGAGCTCGAAGAAACAACGTGCTGTTGCTTCTACGTCTGCAGTTGCGTTATGCGCCTCTGAAAAAGGAACCTGGAACAGAAACTCATGCAATTCGGTAAGGGTTGGCAGCTTATAACGCCCTCCTCGTCCTCCAGGTAGTTTTAATAATTCTGCGGTTGTTTCGGTACAGGTATCCAAAACAGGAAGTTGATCGAGCTTATTTTCTACACCTTTTCGGTAGAATTCGGCAGCCATAATATTGATGTCAAACCCTAAATTCTGCCCAACAATGAATTTAGTTTTTGCTAAAGCTTTCTGAAATTTGTCCAAAACTTCCTCCAAAGGCACTCCTTGTTCAGTAGCCAAAGCTGTCGAAATACCATGAATTCTTTCAGAATCGTACGGAATATCAAATCCGTCTGGTTTCACTAAATAGTCTTGATGCTCGACTAGGTTTCCGAGTTCATCATGCAGCTGCCAGGCAATTTGTATACATCTTGGCCAGTTGTCAGAATCGGTAATTGGAGCGTTCCAATCTTTTGGTAAACCCGTCGTTTCTGTATCAAAAATTAAATACATGCTAGCTTTTTATTTTAGGGATTTCAATATACGATTTTTTAAAGAAAGTTTTTTTGATTTGCTTTTATGAGAATAAAAAAACGACGATTATTCGTCGTTCATATCATCTAAACTTTCTTTTATTTTTAGAAGTTCGGCTTTGACGTTTTCTAGTCGAGTAATAACCTCTATTTCTTCTACCAATCCTTTTTGTTCTTCGAGTGCAATTTTGGCACCTTCTAAAGTATAACCTCTTTCTTTTACCAAATGATAGATAACACGAAGATTTTCGATATCTTTTGGTGTAAAGAATCGGTTTCCTTTTTTATTTTTCTTGGGCTGAATAATCGAGAACTCTTTCTCCCAAAAGCGTATAAGTGAAGGGTTTACGTTGAAAGCACGCGACACTTCACCTATCGAATAATATAATTTATCTGGTAAATCGACGAACATTAATCCAAAGATACTGACATTTTTTGTGATTCTTCATACAATTTCACAAACTCATCTGGACTTATATCTTTATAAAAATAGGTCAGCGGATTGATAACTTCACCGTTTTTATGAATTTCGTAATGCAGATGAGAGCCAGTAGACATACCTGTATTGCCAACATTACCGATAATCTCTCCTCTTTTCACACGTTGACCAGGCTTTACTTTTATTTTACTCATATGACCGTACAAGGTCTCATACCCATTTCCATGATTAATTTTCACCATATTTCCATAACCATTTTCAGACCCAGTCTTTTCGACACGCCCATCGGCTGTTGCATAAATCGGAGTTCCTGTTGGAGCGGCAAAATCTAGGCCTTTGTGCATTTTCTTGATTTTAAGGATAGGATGAAAACGCATTCCAAAACCAGATGCAACTCTCGACATGTGTTTATTGGCAATGGGTTGAATAGCAGGTATAGAAGCAAACTCTTTCTCTTTCCCGTTTGATGCAGCTTTTATCTCTGCCAAAGATTTTGCCTGAAATTCTAAGCGTTTCACTAAAACATCCATACTTTTTGCTGTTTCGGCAACATATTCACCATTTGGCAAACTTAGTAAGTCCGAATACCGATCTGTTCCTCCGAAACCTGCCATCCGAACTTCTTCGGGGATTTCCTCTAATCCGTAAACATTTCGGTAGATTTTTGCATCTTTTTCTTCAATTGTTGCCAAAATTTTTCCTGCTTCTTTCATTTTGGCAGATAATTTGTTGTATTCTGATTGCAGTAATTTTAGGTCTTTTTTGTTTTGCTTTAGTTTTACTAATAGAGTTTCTTCTGTCGAAGCCGAATCTTTTTCCACTATCAAGTAAGCCGTAAAGCTTCCAGATAGCATTGCTACTAGAAGAAAAATGACTGCCAAAATGATATTTCTATTGGTTTTCTTTAGGATAGAATGTACGATAGTAGAGGTTTTTAAGGTCGGTTCTAACTTAAAAGTATTATTTTCCATTTCTATCTAATTTGTTTTTATCTTTGTCAAAACGATTGCAAAGTAAGAACTATTTTAGCACATACTTTGTTAATCAAACGATAAAAATATTATAAACTAAATGAAATCCAAAGATATAAGAAAAGAATTTCTTAATTTTTTTCAACAACGCAATCATTTAATAGTAGATTCTGCACCAATTGTACTGAAAGACGATCCTACCTTAATGTTCAATAACTCTGGGATGGCACAATTTAAAGAATATTTTCTTGGGAATGCTACACCAAAGAGTAACCGAATTGCTGACACCCAAAAATGTTTACGAGTTTCTGGAAAACACAACGATTTAGATGATGTTGGTAAAGACACCTATCACCATACCATGTTCGAGATGTTAGGAAATTGGTCTTTTGGAGATTATTTTAAGAAAGAAGCAATTGCTTGGGCTTGGGAATTATTAACCGGAACGTACGGAATAGGCAAAGACCAAATCTATGTAACGGTTTTCGAAGGAGATGAAAAAGACGGCACTCAACTCGATCAAGAAGCGCTTGATTTATGGAAAGAACATATTGCAGAAGATAGAATTTTATTAGGAAATAAAAAAGATAATTTTTGGGAGATGGGCGATGTGGGGCCATGCGGACCTTGCTCAGAAATCCATGTAGATATCCGTCCAGAAGAAGAGCGTTTGGCTGTTGACGGAAAATCTTTGGTGAATCAAGACCATCCGCAAGTTATTGAGATTTGGAACTTGGTTTTCATGCAATATCAGCGACGAGCAGACGGAAGTCTAGAACCTCTACCTGCTAAACATATCGATACCGGTATGGGATTCGAGCGTTTGGCTATGGTTCTTCAGGGTAAAACATCTAATTACGACACGGATGTTTTCCGACCGTTGATAAAAAAATTAGAAAAAATTTCGGGCATCTCTTATGGTGATAACGAAATTACCGACATTGCTATTCGCGTGGTTGTAGACCATTTACGGGCAGTTTCTTTTGCTATTGCAGACGGACAATTACCCTCGAACACTGGAGCGGGCTATGTAATTCGTAGAATTTTGCGCCGAGCAATTTCTTATGGATACCGTTTCTTAAACCTAAGAGAACCTTTTATATACTTATTATTCCCGATCCTGAAAGATGAAATGGGAGATTTCTTCCCAGAACTCCTCAAACAAGAAAGCATTGTAACTGGAGTAATTCGAGAAGAAGAATCTTCTTTCTTACGAACCATCGAACATGGATTGAATCGTTTGAATCAAATCATTGATCAATACCAGGACACAAAAGTTGTCCCAGGTCATGTTGTGTTTGAGTTGTATGATACATATGGTTTCCCTGCTGATTTATCGCGCATCGTGGTAGAAGATCATAACTTTACGATTGATGAAGAAGGTTTTGAAGTAGAAATGAACAAACAAAAAGAACGTTCTAAAAAAGCTACGGCACTTGAAACTGACGATTGGGTTATTGTACGAGAAAATGCAAACGAAGAATTTGTTGGGTATGATATACTATCGACCGAAGTACAGATTACTCGTTACCGAAAAGTGAAAAACAAAAAAGGAGAGTTTTATCAGTTGGTTCTAGACAAAACGCCATTTTATGCAGAAAGCGGTGGACAAATAGGCGATACAGGTTTATTGATTTCGGCAAATGAACAGATAGAAGTACTCAATACCAAAAAAGAAAACAATCTTATCATTCATTTTGTTGAGCAATTACCAAGCAATATAGAGGCAACTTTCCAGGCAGAAGTTGATTCTATCACCCGCAATGAAACACAAAAAAACCACTCGGCAACTCATTTATTACACGAGGCATTACGCACTGTTTTGGGTACACATGTTGAGCAAAAAGGCTCGTATGTGGGGCCAGATTATTTACGTTTCGATTTTTCTCATTTCGGTAAGATGACTACAGAGGAAATAGCGGAAGTAGAAAAAATAGTAAACGATAGAATTGTTGCATCCATCCCGTTAGACGAAAAAAGAAATATTCCGTTCGATGAAGCAGTTTCTCAAGGTGCGATGGCTTTGTTTGGTGAGAAATATGGTGATTATGTTCGGTTGATAAAATTCGGATCTTCTGTAGAATTATGTGGAGGAACACATGTGAAAAATACTTCGGATATTCGACTTTTCAAGATTACCTCAGAGTCATCTACTGCGGCAGGAATTAGACGTATAGAAGCAATTACATCGAATGCAGCAATTGATGTGTTAAAAGAAGCTGAAAAAAATTACCAATCTGTTTTGGATACGTTGAAAACCAAAAGTGATGCGAAAAAAGCTGTACAACAATTGTTGGATGAAAATGCACAACTAAAAAAACAGGTAGAAAAGTTTGTGGCTCAACAAGCAAAAGCCGAAAAAGAAAATTGGAAACAACAAGTAAAAAACATCAATGGAATTCAATTTTTAGCTATAAAAACTGATTTGAATACGCAATCGGCCAAACAGAACGCAATTGATCTGACCAACGAGTTGGACAATGCATTTGTGGTGGTAGCAACAAAAGATGCTGTGAAACCATCGATTACGATTTCTATTGCTAAAAATTTAGTCGAAGAAAAACAATTGAATGCCGGACAAATTGTAAGGGAAATTGCCAAAAACATCCAAGGAAGTGGTGGCGGGCAAGCGTTTTTGGCCACAGCTGGCGGGAAAGATGTTACAGGAATTGATAAAGCTCTTGCACAAGCCGAAACTTTTGTTCAATAATTTTTTTACAAGTAATTAGAGTTTACTAACTCTTCAAACTACCAGAAAAGCAGGCTGTAATGGTCTGCTTTTTCTATTGTAAATCGTTAAAAATTAAATCTTGTTGTCAACATAAATTGTGTTGGGCGAAGTTGATAAACAAAACGTTGTTCGTAATTGGAAGAAAAGCTATTTTGAGAGAAATATTTTTCATTAAAAAGATTGTAAGCAGACAACTCGAAATCTATTTTTTTCTTTTTTAATGAATAACGATACATCAAATCCCCGAAAGTAGAATTAGGATTTAATCTCGTATCATCGTTAACATACAAATCAAAATTAAGCTTTACATAATGTTGATCTGCTGGAAAAAAATGCAATCCAACTTGATGAATTTGATTGGTAATTGATCGTGATCTTGAATTCTCTGAAAATTTATTTTTATAATTGGTTACACCATATTTATACTCAAACGTCATCCAACTTAATAATCTGAAAGAAGCGTCAAAATTTGAAGTTAAAATAGTATTATTAATTTCAATTAAACTATTATTTAATAATTGATCGTATGTCGCAATATTATAACCTCCAGCTAAATTAAATGTTGTTTTAATTTTAGAAAAATATTGACTTATTTTAGCATTAACCGAATGTGTTTTTTGATGATTTTTTAAATTTAAAGCTTCTAAAACTGTACTTGCATCTGCATTATAGTTATAATTGTAAATTAAGTTATTTTCCGTCCAATTGTATGAATATCCAAAATTAAAAAACCTCGATTTTATCGGATTTTTATACTCGAAACGTAAAGCAGAATTCCATTTTTTTACTTCGTTAAAATCTCCATCATTTTGTTGAATAGAATTGTATCGATACAAAATAAATCCTTTATGCAAGCGTGTTAAACTTCCTAAATCATTGCTGAAATTATGCGAAGTGGTTACTTTCCAGAATTTCGAGAATTCTAGTCTGAGGTTAAATTTTGGTTTGATATAAAAAAGATTGTATGAAGTTTTATTTTCAAAAGAATTATTCTCTAAATTATACCACTGAAAAGGAATTCCAAAAGAAAAATTGAGTCGATTCTTTCTGTACGAAAAATTATTTTCTACATACGGATTTAGAGTCGACCAGCGTATATTGTTGGTAAAAGTAGAATTTATCGGTTGTTCATCTGCTAACAAATCACTTTTCATTGTATGATTGGTATATTTAATTCCAATTTTTGATTGTAGCGTTAAAGCCTTTATTCCTCTTGAAAATTCAGCAAAATTATTGGTCGAAAATTTCTCAAAATTAATTTGTTGAAAAGCATTTTGATAATTATTTCCTTCATTTATAAAATCAGTAAAAACGCCAGGAGAAATACTTAAATTTTCGCTGTAACTTTTGTACGAAATATTTGATTTTAGTGTAATTAATTGTTTACCAATCTTCTTAATTGCATTAAATTGATTGGTAAATTGACGATTTGGTTGAACCAAACCCTGTCTAATCAAATTATTTTTTTGATTGAGATTTCCTCTCGAGCTATTCCAATCACCTTTAAATTCTAAAACATTTTCAAGATAATTTTCCGAACTATTTTGAGATAATGTTGCTTTAAGATTAAGACTTTCTATTTGCAAATAATTTTGTTTGATTTCGTTGAGAAATATATCGCCCGTTGGTAAAAAATATTGCGTTGTTGTTTCTCCGAATCGCTTTTGAAAATCGTTGTGATAAGACAAATTAAGACGTAAATCTAGCTCTTTTTTTAATTTGAAAAGATGATTCCAAGAACCAATATTTATAGCATTATCCAGCCAACGCTCGCTATCAAAATTGGGTGTTTGTACTCCAGCAATAGATAGCCAACTTTCATTTGAAAACTTTTCAGAGTCATTTAAAAAATCTTCTAGACTTAATGTTCTTAATTGTCGAGAAACATCATTTCCTCGATTATTTCCTTGATAAGAACCAATCATTTGTTGCTTTTTTGTAAACAGCATTGGTGTAATATTCGCCTGATACAATAATGGCGAAGCGCCAAGACCAACTTCTGCTTTACCAGAATAGGTAATTTTGCTTTTTAATTTGATATTTAATGCAGCTTTGGAGCTATAAACCAAACTATCTAAAATTTTGATCGGTTGATGATTCTCTAAAATTTGCACTTTATCCACTGCATCAGCAGAAAGATTTTCGTTTGCTAAAGCATATTTCCCTCCCAACAAATCCATTCCTTCAATATAATATTTATTGATTGGTTCGCCTTGATATAATATTCGACCTGAAGCTTCTATTTCTATTCCAGGCATTTTTTTGATCACATCTGCTATAGAACGATCTTGGATATCTTTAAAATTACTAACATCATACGCAATTGTATCGCCTTTTTTTCGGATTGGAGATTCTTTTAGTTTTACTTCTTTCAACTCAATTGCTTTTTCTTGTAAAGTAAAATCGAAATTATTAGACGATTTGTTTACCAAATCTGATTGAAAAGCATAATTCATCGCACGCACCTTTACCTCGTACACTTCATGTTCTTGCGAAGGTAGTTTCAGGATGAATTTACCATCGCTTTTGGTAATGAAGTAAGTTAAAGTTTCATCTGAATTTTGAGGCGATAAAATAACGTTTGCTCCCGCAATGGTTTCTCCTTTTTCGTTTTTTACGGTTCCCGAAATCACCAATTGTGCCCAAAGCATAGGCGAAAACAGTAACAAAAAGAGGTAGAGAATTTTCGGGTTCATGGAATATAGGTACTGGATTACATTACAATTTGATATTGTGGATGAATGAATATTCTTTGGCGTTTTGCTCGATTTTGTTCTATCTTTTTTAAATCTTTTTCATCGTACTGTATGCCCGAAGTTTCTAAATAATTGATGTAATTTTCGTTCATGGTTTGCAATGCTTGCTGCATCTCTTTGGGCGATAAAACCGTTGACCGTTGAGGAATAGAGCTTAAATATTCATTCAGATTTTGCCATTCTTCTTCATTGGGCGTTCGAATAGCACTCAATTGAAAATGCATATACTGATTTTCATCCTCTAATTCTACAATCAAACCCGGAAGTCCATAAAATAAAAAAGGAGCCGCATGATAAGGAAGTTCTTCGGTGTACCATGCAATCCAGTTTCTACCCAAAAATTGAGTCGTAGCCTTCTTTACTGTATATTCTTTGATTATTTTGGTCTCCTTGCCGATTTTCCATTGTGGCAATTGCAAAGGTTCGTTGGTCACAAAATGTTTGTTTTGTTGGTTGACATACAACTCTTGTTGGTTGTTTTCCCAATCCAATTTCCAAACGCCTTTGTCCATTTTTGTGAAATATTGTTGTGATTCATCCAGCAAAGCTTGAATATCGCCAGCCTGCATTCCTTTGTACCGCTTACTTACCATAAAACTATGAATCAGTTTATTCATCACATAAACATTTTCTTGTGGTTGTGTCCACACGCTCATCTCTTCGGTTATTTTACCCCGCGTTTTTATGCTATCGCGATGAATGGTATAGGTATAAGAAATTTCATATTGTGCCCAACTCACCAAGGGTAAACACATAAAAATTATAAAGTAGAATGGATTTTTCATGACATTTTAGTTTATATATTTGGGACCCTAAAGCTCCAAATAAAATTTAGATACAATCATTACAATCTTCTTCTTGTGAGATATCTTTACAAAATTGTTCTGCTGCATTTTTTACAGCATCTGGATCCAATTCTCCTTTCCAACAATAAATTAATGCTCCTTGGCAATTAACCTTTACAACTGTACATTGAGAATCGTTGTTCTCTGATAACATCGCTTCATATGTCATATTATCAACTTCAACTGCATTACCAGCTAAGGCGAATGTTCCCATCAGTGCAAAAGCACTTGCTAAAATAAATTTTTTCATTGTTTAGTAATTTTTGTTTTTTTTAATAAATATCGCAGTTGTTTGCAACCAACTACTTACCTCTTAATGTTAATTACCCCAATAATAATAATAATAATAATAATAATAATACAATTTTGAAAATCTTTTAACTATTATTCTAACTCGATAGGGTTATAAGGTAGTTCTTTAGTCATCGAAGTTTCTTCTACTCCTGGCTTACTATAAACCTGTCCTACATAGAGCCCAGGATTACTATGAAAATTTTGTTCTGCCTTATAAAAATCTTTTTTTGTAGTTTTTATTATATTCTTTTCTTTATGTATGTATATAGTACTTGAATTGTTATCCATTCCTTGAGCTGTAAAATGATGTTTATTATTATCATCATATACCTCTAATATTAAACCTGGTAATCCATTAAATATAAAAGGTCCATCGTTTAAAGGAATTTCTTCTGAATAATATGCAATCCAATTACGTCCTTTATAATAAACTCTAGCTTCTTTACATTTATACCCTAATATTTCTTTCATATTTTCCTTCAAGTCCCATTTTAAAACAGGAATTTCTTCTATAAATTCATAATTTTTATTATATATTTTCCCTTGGAATATATATTTACCATCTTTAGTATTTACAATAGATTTATTAAATTTTATGGCTTTACGAATAGGCATAAGTTCATTTAAATCATTTGAATCTACAAACTCCTTATTAGAATTTTTAAGAGTTAACGAATCAAACTTTAAAAGATTTAAATCTGTAAATTTAGTATTGTATTCTCCTATCTGAAGTACTGTAATAGTATTTCTTTTTTTTTCTCTATTCTCTTTATCAAAAGAATATGTATAATCATAATAGATATTTGTAAAAGCAGAATCTAATTTTTCAATTACAATTTCATCTGTACTCAATTTAAAATTACCAGATATTTCTTGTGAGTATCCAAATACTGATAATAATAGAAAAAATAATATTTTTTTAAACATTTTAATAAATTTTGACTTAAAAGTAGTCCTTTCATTATATTATTCAGCTTATTAGCAACCTTTTGCTTCGTCAAAATAATCAATAGCATCCAACACATCTCCTGTAGTCTCATAATTGTCTGCACATAAATAATATGTTCCACAAGAATTAACAGTAATCCAACTACTACAAGGTGCTACAACTTCAACTTTTTTATCTTCACCTTTCTCTTCAGTTGTTTTAGTTTTTGTTTCATTTGCCATAGCAAAAGTTCCCATAAATGCAAAAGCACTTGCAAATAAAATTTTCTTCATTTTTTTAGTTTTAATATTGTTGTTAATATTACTAAACTAAATATTAATTCTTATATAAACAAAAAATTTAAAGTGTTTAAAGGGGATTTATTGTATTGATGAAGGTTATCGTACCACCTAAAAAAGTAATTTGGAAATTGAAAGAATAAATGTTTTATGCTTTATTTTTTTTAAAAAACATCATCAATATCATTGCTACGATTGGTAAGCACATTAAAATGATATAAAACCGATTGATTTGCAAAAGTTCTGGAAAATAGAGAATAGTGGCTAAAAGTCCAAAAACCGAACCACCCAAATGTGCTGCATGCCCCAAATTACCAAGATTTCTTCGCATTCCATACACCGAAAAACCTAAATAAATGATAGCAAAAATCCACGCGGGCATCGGAATCACAAAAAAGATCCCTAACATCAAAGTCGGATACACGGCAATGGCAGAAAACAATATACCCGAAACACCACCCGAAGCACCAACTGCTGAATAATTGGGCTGATTTCTATGTTCGATCAATGCTAAAACATTTCCTGCAACTATCGATAAAAGATATAAAATCAAAAATAAAATACTGCCAAGATTTTGATTCATAAAAGAAGTATCTCTAAAAATAATAAAAGGATTTCCGAAAAATGCCACTACAATATTCGAGAAAAAATACAGCGTTAGCATATTGAATATCAGATGAGTATAATCTACATGTAGAAATCCAGACGTGATAAGTCGGTAGTATTCTTTTTGATTTTTGATCCGTCCGATATTGAATTTATATTTTTCTAAAAATGCCCAATCAGAAAAACCTTTCATACTAACAATAGCATTTATAGCGATAATAATCAGGGTAATAAATGGTAAATTATTCATGTTTTATTCTTCAAATAAAGATTGTTGAGTATCTTGTGTACCTTCTTCTTTCTCTTCTTCCTCTTCCACAACTTCATAGGGCAAAGGATCGAGCGTTTTTATTTGTTTCACCTTGTGGACGGTCAATTGATTTCCTTGTGCTTTGATTCCTTTTACTGCAATAAAACTTTCTAATTCTATTGTTTCTGCTTCTCTTTCATGTCCTTTTTCTTTCGAAAAAACCACTTCTATTACAGGTCTGTAATCAGTTGACACCAATTCTACATAAGATTTTTCATTTTCAGACGGGAAAAAGTTTTGCACATTTAACGTATCTTCTACTAAAAATCTTTTTACGAAATATCTATTTTTATCAGCATCGAAATAAACACAAGTTAAGGGTTTATTTGGTTGCCATTTTTCTATAACTTCAAAAGTATCATCAAAATGGTTCCCCAAATCGAAAGTCATCAAACGAGCTTCGCCTTGTTTCGGATTGAGTGTCAGAATTCGATCTTCTCCTTTGAAATCACCCAAAAATCTTCCTCTTTCGTCTGCATTTAATCTTTTCACTGCATCATCAAACCAAATTTTTCTTGGTGCTAGCGTAGAAACTCCTTCTTGTTTGAGTTCAACTTTTTTTATAGGATATTTGGTAACCAAGTTCCCTTTAGAAGCACGTCCTTTCACGATAAGATCAGCAAAATCTATGTCGAATTTTAGTTTCTTTAGGCGTTGATGAGTTTTTAGGATTACGCTAACCACCTCAGCTTCACCATTCGGATTGGCTGAAAAATACAACACTTCCGAACCTTTATTTCCAGTTGTTAAGTTGTACTCTTTATCACGGGTAATTGCGGTTACTGCAAATCTTTTCTGATACGCTGGACCATTTTTCCCATCGCGGTAAATCATGTTATAAATGGTTCGTTTATCGTTTCTTCGCCAAACACCAACATGCAAAATTCCTTTTCCTACAAAGGTTTTAGCTTCTACTTTTGTTACCATCATAACTCCATCTCGACGGAAGATAATGATATCATCAATATCAGAACATTCGAACAAAAATTCATCTTTTCTAAGTGAAGTTCCGATGAATCCTTCGGTTCGGTCGACATAAAAGCGTGTGTTTGCTACAGCAACTTTCGAGGCATCGATGATATCAAAAGTTCTGATTTCTGTTTTTCGCTCTTTCCCTGCACCGTACTTGGTTTTTAGCTCTTTAAAATAGGCAATAGAATAGTCGATAAGATTCGCCAAATGGTGTTTCACTTCTGCAATTTTATCTTCTAATGATAGAATATGTTGATCGGCTTTATCCAAATCGAACCGAGAAATTCTTTTGATTCTGATTTCCGTCAACTTCACAATATCTTCTTCGGTAACTGCTCGCAAAAGATGACTGGTAAAAGGTTTTAGCCCTTTATCTATTGTTTCGATAACCCCTTCCCAGGTTTCTTCTTCTTCGATCTGATGATAGATCCTATTTTCTATAAAGATTCTTTCTAGAGATGAAAAATGCCATTGTTCTTGCAACTCGTCTAGACTAATTTCTAATTCACGTTTCAGTAACTGAACGGTATTATCCGTATTTCTTTTTAGGATTTCTGATACGGATAAAAACTCTGGCTTTTGCTCATCGATAACACAAGCATTGGGCGAAAGCGAGACCTCGCAATCGGTAAACGCATACAATGCATCGATGGTTTTATCGGGGCTAGTACCCGTTTGTAAATGAATGAGAATTTCTACATCTGCTGCGGTATTATCCTCTATTTTTCTGATTTTTATTTTGCCTTTGTCATTGGCTTTCAAAATAGAGTCAATCAAGGATCCTGTGGTTGTAGAGAATGGGATCTCACTAATCTTCAGGGTAGTTTTGTCGACTTGCGAAATTTTGGCTCGAATTCTTACTTTTCCACCTCTCATCCCATCATTATAATCAGCAACTTCGATATAGCCTCCGGTTTGGAAATCAGGATATAAAGTAAATTTTTTCCCTCGTAGATAGGCAATAGATGCATCGATCAGTTCAATGAAATTATGAGGGAGTATTTTGGTCGATAAACCTACTGCAATTCCTTCTACTCCTTGCGCTAATAAGAGTGGGAATTTTACGGGTAAATCTATTGGCTCTTTATTTCTCCCGTCATAAGATGGTTGCCAATGTGTAGTCTTTGGGTTGTAAACCACTTCTAAGGCGAATTTTGTTAGCCTGGCCTCGATATATCTTGCTGCTGCTGCACGGTCACCAGTAAGGATGTTTCCCCAGTTTCCCTGAGTATCAATCAACAAATCTTTTTGCCCGATTTGCACGATAGCATCGGTAATAGAAGCATCCCCATGTGGATGATATTTCATGGTGTTACCTACTATATTGGCTACTTTATTGTAACGACCATCTTCTAATTCTCGCATCGAGTGAAGGATTCTTCTTTGCACAGGCTTCAATCCATCGTAGATAGAGGGAATTGCTCGTTCTAATATCACATAAGAAGCGTAGTCCAGAAACCACTCCTGGTACATTCCCGATATTTTTTTTATGCTTTCTCCTTCTTGGTGCGTCATGTTTTTTATTCTATAATCCTTCCTGCTTTAAGGTGGCTATTGGTAGCCGCTCTGCTAAACTTATTTTATTATTCTCAATTATTTGATCCAAATCATTTAGGATGAGTTTTACTTCATTTTGATTAAGATAACTCATTTTGAATTTTAGATGTATCACTCCTTTTCTTACTTTCCTGCTTTGTACAGTTAATGTTAGTTGTTTGAAGAAAAGCCCGTTCGAGAAGTGATAATCGAGAATTTTACTTTTTGGGAAATCGACTACTTTATCTTTAGAAAACAAAAAGCTAAGTGGACCGATGTTATATGTCTTTAGACTAAAAACCTCGCCAGCAGAATCATAATCATAATACTGATTTCCTCTTATAATTACCCCTATCGTTAGCACAATCAACACTGTGAAAAGTATGTAAGGCGAAACAATTCTCGTTACAATATAGATGGGTAAAATGGTAATTAATAGGACCGAAATCCAACTAAATAAAATGAAAGCATTGATCAGCTTCATCCTTCTCTGAATGGATATATTTTTCAATTTCATACAATGGTTTTCATTTAGTCTAGTTTTTAATAATTTCTGTCGAGAGGTTATTGATTATAAACTCTTGTCTATTGGGTGTATTTTTACCCATATAAAATTCGAGTAAAGTTTCTATGGTTGTATCTTTCCCAATCATGACAGGTTCTAAGCGAATATCTTTTCCGATGAAATGCTTAAACTCATCCGGAGAAATTTCACCCAAACCTTTGAATCGAGTTATTTCTGGATTTTTGCCCAGCTCTTCTAATGCCTTCAGGCGTTCTTCTTCCGTATAACAATACCGGGTTTCTTTTTTATTTCTAACCCTAAAAAGAGGTGTTTGAAGGATATACAAATGTCCTTCGCGAATCAACTCTGGAAAAAATTGTAAGAAAAAAGTAATTAATAATAAGCGAATATGCATTCCGTCGACATCGGCATCTGTTGCAATCACTACATTGTTATACCGTAAATCTTCTAAGCTATCCTCTATGTTGAGTGCTGCCTGAAGGAGGTTGAACTCTTCGTTTTCGTACACTATTTTTTTGGTTAATCCATAAGAATTCAATGGTTTACCTCGTAAACTAAAAACAGCCTGCGTTTCTACATCTCTACTTTTGGTTATCGAACCACTAGCCGAGTCCCCTTCGGTAATGAACAAGGTAGAATCTAAGCGAGCTTCGTCTTTAGGATTATTATAGTGCTGCCTACAATCTCGAAGTTTTTTATTGTGCAAACTAACTTTTTTAGCTCTTTCTCTTGCCAATTTCCGAATCCCCGAAAGTTCTTTTCTTTCGGTTTCGGATTGTTTTATCTTTCGTTCAATTGATTGGGCTACATCAGGGTTTTTGTGTAAATAATTATCTAAATTTGTTTTGATAAAATCATTCACAAAAGTACGAACTGTCACCATATCAGGTCCCATATCGGTAGACCCTAATTTTGTCTTGGTTTGTGATTCGAAGACAGGCTCTATAACCTTTATCGATATAGCCCCTATAATTGATTTGCGGATATCGCTTGGATCATAATTTTTGTTATAAAACTCTCTCAAGGTTTTCACCACAGCTTCCTTGAATGCCGCAAGATGCGTCCCACCTTGTGTTGTGTTTTGTCCGTTGACAAAAGAGTAATAGGTTTCTGAATAGGATTTTGAACTATGTGTTATCGCAATCTCGATATCTTCTCCCTTCAAATGGATGACATCATAAATAACCTCTTCTTCTATATTATCTTGCAATAGATCCTTGAGTCCATTTTCCGAGTAAAATTCTTCTCCGTTGAAAATAATACGCAAACCCGGATTTAGGTAAACATAGTTTTTCAACATCTTTACGATATATTCTTTTCGGAATTTGAAGTGTAAGAAAATCGTTTTATCGGGAATGAAAGTAATTTTTGTTCCTCGACGCAGAGTGGTATCTTTTTCTTCTTCTTGCTGCATAATTTCTCCTTTCGAGAATTCTGCAATTCGGGTTCGACCATCTCGCACAGATTGCACCCGAAAATAAGACGACAAAGCATTTACGGCTTTTGTACCAACCCCGTTCAATCCGACAGACTTCTTAAAAGCTTGTGAATCATACTTCCCTCCTGTATTCATTTTCGATACAGCATCCACCATTTTGCCAAGTGGAATTCCTCGACCATAATCGCGAATAGTAACCTCTTCTTCTCGCAGGTGAATTTCGATGGTTTTCCCTGTACCCATCACAAACTCATCGATACTGTTGTCTATAATTTCTTTCAAGAGAATATAAATTCCATCGTCTTGCGAAGATCCATCGCCCAATTTACCGATATACATCCCCGGACGCATACGAATATGTTCGCGCCAATCTAGGGTTCTGATGTTGTCTTCGGTATATTTTACAGTTGATGAATCCTGCTCTAATGGAAGTTTATTCTCTGTCATTCTAAAATTTATTATTTTCTCTCGATAAGATTTTTTTTTATTTGAATGTAATTTTAAGGGTTAAATATACGAAAATTTATTCTCTTTTAGACGATAAACTCCGCCATAATTACACCTTAGTTTCTAGTCAAATCTATAAAACTCTATTGTACTAGAAACTTTCCAGCAAAAAAAACCTCCTATGTAAGGAGGTTTATCATCGATGCTTGTTTGTTTATTTTTTCACAACTTTTCTGGTATACACTTCATTATTATCGGTATAGAAATTTACCAAATAAACTCCGTTCGATAAATGTTTTAGACTAGCAGAAGAAGCGTTTGTTTCGCTCACTTTCCTACCCGATAGATCGAACACTCTCACCTTTATAACCTCATGATTTCCTGATAATTGAACCAAATCTACTGTAGGGTTTGGGTAAACATTTACGTTGGTTTTAGTGGTAGAATCTATGCCCATTGTGGCTTGCTCGATTTTCACATCGTCTATCCCTATATAAAACACATCAGTTGTCTGATAATGTCTAAAGACCAATTGGATGTTTTGCCCCACGAACTCGGAGATATCTACATTTACGACCTTAGCCGCATCTACATAACCCGCGTCTAATGTTTCCTCGAAAATCGCTGTTTCGGTTCCGGTAAAAGTTGTTCCGGCCGGAATAACATATACAGCATAATGCTCCTCAAAAACTTCTTTGTCTCCTGCAGCAACTTTAAAACTCAAAGTTAACTCTCCACTTTCTGGCAATTGGATTGCAGGACTTGTCAAAGTATTATCGGGAGTGAAAGCTACAAAATACCACGAAAATGATAAAGGTACCTCTCCTGTAAAATTAGGCAATTCACTTTGTTCTGCATTCATAAACTCCCACGTATCACTATCACCGTCTAAATCACCAATCGTCCAAAGATTTTGTGTTTCTTTGGTATCAAAATTTTCATTGAATATAACGGTTTGTGCGGCTGAATAAGACCCTAAAGCAATAGCTCCTAAAATAAGTAAATTTTTTATCATGTTAATATTATTTAAATCGCACAAAGATTGCGAAAATCAACAGAACAGAAAATTATCAGCAAATTGTTATTGATTAGTGTAGATAATAAACCGCAAACTTAGCGTTATTTACCTCTATAACTATCAAAGTTCTTAAGCTTTGTTGAGAGTCACTATTTTTTTGTAAAAAAAGAAAGTGAAAACACAAAAAAAAGCTCAATCTAAACAGACTTGAGCTTTGTATAAAGTTTATGTATTTTCGTTTACACATTAAACAAGAAGTGCATAATATCGCCATCTTGCACGATATATGCTTTTCCTTCTACATTTAGTTTTCCGGCTTCTCTACATTTAGATTCGGATCCGTATTTAATAAAATCTTCGTATTTGATAACTTCTGCACGTATAAAGCCTTTCTCGAAATCGGTATGGATTACTCCTGCCGCCTGTGGAGCTGTTGAGCCTTTTTTGATCGTCCAAGCGCGCACCTCTTTTACGCCAGCTGTGAAATATGTTTCTAAATTTAGCAAAGCATAAGCCGACCGAATTAGGCGATTTACTCCTGGCTCTTCTAAACCTAATTCTTCTAAAAAGATTTGACGCTCCTCGAAAGTATCCAACTCATTGATATCGGCTTCGATTTGTGCTGCCAAAACCAACACCTCTGCATGTTCATCTTTTACTGCTTCTTTTACTTTGTCTACAAACTCATTCCCATCTTTTGCAGAAGCTTCATCAACGTTGCATAAATACAGAACAGGTTTAGCAGTTATCAATTGCAAAGATCCTACAATTTCCCATCCTTTTTCGTCCAAATCCATTTCGCGAACATTTTTCATGGATTCTAAATGTGTAATAACATCGGTGAGTACTTCTACAACTTTTTGTTCGTCTTTGTTCCCTGCTTTTGCAGCTTTCTTGGATTTTTCGATGCGTTTTGTCACAGTATCTAAATCTTTCAACTGCAACTCCAAATCAATAGTTTCCTTATCACGAATCGGGTCGATATTTCCATCAACGTGCGTAATATTTTCATTCTCGAAACACCGTAATACATGAATAATTGCATGGCATTCGCGGATATTTCCTAAGAATTGATTCCCTAATCCTTCTCCTTTACTCGCCCCCTTCACCAATCCTGCAATGTCAACAATTTCTACCACTGCTGGCAATACACGTTCTGGTTTTACCAATTCCTCTAATTTATTGAGGCGTTTGTCGGGTACAGAAACGGTTCCTACATTAGGCTCTATCGTACAGAACGGATAATTTGCCGATTGTGCTTTGGCATTCGACAAACAGTTAAACAAGGTAGATTTACCAACGTTTGGTAAACCAACAATTCCACATTTCATAATTGGTTATCTCTTTTTTTAGGATTGTATAATCGAACACGTTTCGACAAAAATATGGGCAAAGATAAGTATTTTGTCTAAAACTTTTTACACCAAAAAACTTTCCTATTTTTCTTTTAGGATTCTGGTAGAATGATAAACAAAATCTCAACGCTTTCGATAGAAAACCTTCCAAACAATCAAAAAGTTTTCATTTCGAAAAATAATTCATCCTAAAAATATACTCGACCAAACGCATCTCTTCGTTGAAGCTTTTTTTGTACCCGAAAGTTATTCTGATGGCAAAACTTATTTTGTAAGTACCTGAAAAGCCTCTTCCAAGTTTTTATATTGTCCTTTAAACTCTTCTATCGGCTGATCGGCAATAATCTTTCCTTTATTCAAGAGCAACACACGCGTGCATAATGCTTCTACTTCTTGCATAATATGCGTAGAAAGAATCACTGTCTTATGCGTTCCTAAAGAACGAATCAACTCGCGAATCTCTATTATCTGATTAGGATCCAAGCCATTGGTAGGCTCATCAAGAATCAAAATTTCTGGGTCGCCTAAAATTGCTTGAGCCAAACCAACTCTTTGTTTATAACCTTTAGAAAGTTGATTAATTTTTTTCTTTTTTTCTGCCGTTAACCCAACAAGTTCTATCACTTCTTGCACACGACTTTTTGTAGCAGAGTGAATATTAGCCACAAATTGCAGATATTCTTGGACATACAATTCTGGATACAACGGATTGTTTTCTTGTAAAAAACCTATTCGTTTCTTCGTTTTTTCGGGTTGCTCTACAACCGAATAAGAATCTACCAAAACATCACCGCTAGTTGGCAAAATAGCACTGGTAACACACTTCATCAATGTTGATTTCCCCGCTCCATTTGGTCCTAATAACCCAACCACTTCACCCAAATCTATCTTAAAAGAAACTTGATTTAGCGCTAGTTGTTCTTGATATTTTTTGGTTAAAGCCTTTATTTCTATACCCATGAAAAAATTTTTGGTTAAAAATAAACATTAATCAAATTAATTAATAGCTTTGTTCGTATCTAAATAAAGAATAATGAAGATAACTTTAATCCCAAACTACTTTTTATGCTTTTTCTGGCCGGAAACAAAAGAAGTGGAAAGAGTGTGCAGATAAGTTATGAAATAATAATTTTAACAATGATAAAAAGTCCCACACTTCTGTGGGACTTTTTTTAGCCTATGACCTCAGAAAACCTTAAATTTGTAATGTTATGAACAACAGCAACTGGATACAAAAATTCGATAAACCTTTGATAATCGCTGGCCCATGCAGTGCCGAAAGTGAAGAACAAATGTTGAGTATTGCCGAGCAACTCCCAAAAGAATACACACAAGTCTTTCGCGCAGGAATATGGAAACCTAGAACCAAGCCCAATAGCTTCGAAGGAATAGGCGCGATCGGATTGAACTGGTTGAAGAAAGTGAAAAATGAATTTGGGATGATGATTGCAACAGAGATTGCCAATGCCAATCATGCCAAATTAGCATTAGAATATGATGTAGATATCCTTTGGATTGGCGCCCGATCTACCGTAAATCCGTTTACGGTACAAGAAATTGCCGAGGCTTTGCAAGGTACAGACAAAATAGTTTTGGTGAAAAACCCCGTCAATCCTGATCTGGATTTATGGATTGGAGCTTTGGAAAGACTCGAAGCACAAAACATCAAAAATCTAGGGGCTATTCATCGTGGTTTTTCTACCTATAAGAAAACAAAATATCGTAATAATCCTCAATGGCAAATTGCTTTGGATTTTAAAAACCAACTGCCTAACATTCCTATACTTTGTGATCCGTCGCATATTTGCGGTAATCGAACAGGGTTGTTTGACGTTGCCCAACAAGCTTACAATTTTGAGTACGATGGTTTGATGATCGAGACACACAATAATCCAGATGAAGCATGGTCGGATGCGGCGCAGCAAATTACACCGGCTCGTTTGTTAGAAATCTTACAGCAATTAGAAGTTAGACAATCCGATGATCCTGATGCGATTTACAAAAACAATATTGCCAATTTACGTCATCAGATAGACGAGTTAGATAATATTATTCTCGACACTGTTGCTCAACGCATGAAAGTTGCCTTGGCAATTGGTGAACTAAAAAAAGAACACAATGTTGCAGTTTTTCAGCCCGACCGATGGACACAAATCAAACAAAACTCATTGAAACACGCCTCTAATCTTGGCTTGTCCGATGATTTTGTAGATAAATTATTTCAAGCGATCCATCAAGAATCCGTTACGCATCAAAACAAAATAATGACCAAAAAAAACATAAAATAATTTGAAGGGAATTGTTACGAAATCTACAGGGAGTTGGTACCATCTTCTTACAGAAGAAGGCAAAGAATATCTAGCCCGAATGCGAGGTAAATTTAGAATTGCAAATATCAAACATACCAATCCCATTGCTGTGGGTGATGAAGTTGATTTTGAAGTTGATAAAGACGAAATTGCGGTAATTACACATATACATGAACGCAAAAATTACATCATTCGGAAATCGGTAAACCTATCAAAAAAAACACATATCATTGCCTCTAATATCGATTTAGCTTTTTTAATGATCACGCTAAGCAATCCCAAAACTTCGCTGGGCTTTATCGATCGATTCCTTGTCACGGCTGAAGCTTACCACATTCCCGTTATTTTATTATTCAACAAAATTGACGCATATACTGAGGAAGATTTACAAGAATTAGAACGCTACAAATCTATTTATCAACCAATTGGTTACGAGAGCTTTTCTATTTCTGCCGAAACTGAGGTTGGTTTAGAAGAAGTGAAAAACCGAATGAAAGACTCTGTAAGTATGGTTTCTGGACACTCGGGGGTGGGAAAATCGACTTTGCTCAACACTTTAGACCCAACCTTGGACCTGAAAACGCACCAAGTTTCTGATTTCAATAGCAAAGGACAACACACTACAACTTTTGCCCAAATGTATCCATGGCCTTTTGGCGGTTTCATTATCGATACGCCAGGCATCAAAGAGTTTGGTTTGGTACATTTCGAGAAGAAAGAACTCCAGAACTATTTCCCTGAATTCTATAAATTCCGTGATGATTGCAAATTCGACAATTGTATCCATGTTAACGAACCGAAATGCGGCGTGCGAGAAGCTGTAGAAAAAGGTGAAATCGCTAAATCGCGTTACGAAAATTACTTAACTTTCTTGCAAGACGATATTTACACAGAATAAACCATGCGTATTATTTTACAACGAGTTACCCATGCAGAAGTCCGCATAGAAGGAAAAGTTACCGGGCAGATAAAGAAAGGACTTTTGGTTTTGGTAGGATTTGAAGCAGAAGATACTGATGAGGATTTTGGCTGGATGGTCAAAAAAATAAAACAACTCAGAGTTTTCCCCGATGAAAACAACATCATGAATTGGGATGTAGAACAGGTAGATGGAGAATTGCTCATCGTGAGTCAGTTTACGCTACATGCCTCGACCAAGAAAGGAAATCGACCATCTTACATTCTTGCGTCGAAACCAGAATTGGCGAAACAACAGTACGAAAAATTCTTAGAAATTATGCAAGCGAACTTTTCTAAACCCTTGCAAACCGGTGTTTTCGGTGCCGATATGAAAGTTGAACTGTTGAACGATGGACCGGTCACTATTTTTATAGATTCTAAAAACAAGATTTAACTTTCGCTAAAAAAAGTCTGTTTATCTTCGAAGCATCAACGTTTTAACAAAAAATCAACACGCGTTTATATGAAACAAATTTTATTTCTTATCCTTGTATTCTCTAATTTTGTCCAAGCACAAGACTATCGATTCGGGAAAGTATCTGTTCAAGAATTAGAAAAAACAAATAGTACCGTTACCCCCAATGCTTCAGCAGAAATCTTATACTCTTCGGAAAAAGTAACCATTGATTGGAATTTTCAGAAAGGTGATATAGAAAAAAAAGTTGTTGACTTTTATCGTATCAAAGTTTACAACAAAAATCAGGCACCCAGAAATGCTTTTGTACATCAAGTAAAACTCAGAAAAAACAATGCGAATATTGAGAAAATTTCCGACCTGAAAGTCGTTACTTATAATTTAGAAAACGGTAAGATTGTCGAAACCAAAATAGACAAAAAAGATATTGTTTCGGACAAAACTTCTAAATATCATAATTTAGAAACCTTTACTTTCCCGAATGTAAAAGATGGTTCGGTTATCGAGTTTTCTTACGAAATAATTTCTCCTTTTTATCAATTTACCGAGCCGTGGTATTTCCAGACAAATATCCCAGTCGTGAAAAGTGATTTCTCGATAGAAACAAACGAAAGTTTGCGTTATCAGCCTTTCGTTACAGGACAATTAGAACCCAAAACTAACACCAAAGAAAAACAAGAAAAGACAGCTTCTGTGAGCAATACAATACGATATAGAATGCAAGGTGGAAATCTTATTGATACAAAAACCAATTACGAAAACTATCGTTACACGATGGATATCAACAATTATTCTTATGAGAATTTAGCACCAATTTATTTAGAAGCGTATGTATTAAACCCCAAAAACTTGTTTAGTGCCATTCGGTTCGAGCTTGCGGCATATATCCCTAAAAATGGTAATCCACAGTTTTTTACAACTGACTGGAATACGATAGGAAAAGATTTAATGAAATCGGAAACCTTTGGTGAACAACTAAATGGAAATGGATTTTTGGATAAAAAGGTGAAAGAATTAACCGCTAATAAATCTACGCCTACAGAAAAAATGAAAGCGATTTTCGACTTCGTAAAAAATAATTATCGCTGGAATAATGTGTACGGGATTGCTACGGATAATGGCGTGAGAAAAACCTTCAACGACCAAACCGGAAGCGTAACTGACATCAATCTTCTCTTGATTTCGATGTTGCAAAAAGCAGATTTAACGGCAAATCCGATTGTTTTGAGTTCGACCGACAACGGGATTTTAGATTTTTCATTCCCATCAAAACATAAATTAAATTATGTTATTGCGCATGTTTACGACAATGGTAAAAATTATTTAATGGATGCTACTTCGCCACATTCTGATATCAATTTGCTACCAATCCGAGCATTGAATTACCGCGGAATGCTGATTACACCTAACGGAACAACCGAATTCCCTTTACAAAACTATGTAATGAGTAACCGTACAATCACAGTCGATGCAGATCTTAGCGATGCAGGAGAATTTTCTGGTCGATATACCGACACCGCAGATAATTATTTTTATTTAATAGATTCTGAAGCATATCACGATAATCAAAAAGGTTTTGAAGAAGATAAAACAAATAGTTTTGATATGAAGGTTGAGAATTTTAGAGTGCAAGACAACAACGAAGGTTTAATGCGTCAGACCTTTAACTTCTCTAATCTGAAGGTTGAAAAAATTGGATACAAACTCATTTTCAATCCACTTTTATTTTTATCAGAAACCAAAAGCAATCTGTTTTTTAATACGAGAAATCATCCGTTAGAGTTCGGAACCCCTTCGACGATTACCAAAACCATCAAAATCAAAATTCCTACAGGTTATAAAGTAGAATCGCTTCCTACCCAAGACACCTCACTTGTGAAGGACAATGCAGCAACTTATATATATGCTATTGTACAAAAAGATGACTATATTTTGGTCCAAACACAAGAATTATTACCTTATGCAACCTTGCCCAATAAATATTATCGAGACTTCAAAGATTATAAAAATAAACTAATCCTAATCAATTCTCAGCACGTAGTTTTGGTCAAAGAATAAAGAAAGTCGGAAGCCAACTTCCGACTTTTCTTTTTATCTTTACTTTCTAACAAAAATTAATAAAAATGAGCCTTAAACAAGCCCAACAAGACGTTGATCAATGGATAAAAGAACATGGTGTTCGGTATTTTAATGAGCTAACCAACATGGCGCAGTTAACAGAAGAAGTAGGAGAAGTTGCACGAATTATTGCGCGTAGATACGGCGAACAATCGGAAAAAGAATCGGATAAAAACAAAGATTTAGGAGAGGAATTAGCCGATGTAATTTTTGTTGCGATTTGTTTAGCCAATCAGACTGGCGTTGATTTGGAAAGTGCTTTTTACAAAAAATTAGACGATAAAACCAAACGCGATCACAATAGACATAAAAACAATGAAAAGCTAAAATAAGCAGCGATGATTCATCTTTCTTACCAGCCAAAGAACAAATTATCGCCCGTAAAAATCACCGGATCCAAAAGTGAGAGCAATCGACTTTTACTTCTCAATGCGCTTTTCGATGATGCATTAGATCTTCAGAATCTTTCGAATGCAGAAGATACACAATTGATGCAGAACGCCTTAAAAGAAAAAAAAGAAGTAATTGATATTCATCATGCAGGAACAGCGATGCGTTTTTTGACAGCCTATTTTGCGATACAGAATAAAGAAACGCACATTCTTACAGGTTCTCAACGAATGAAAGAACGACCGATAAAAATTCTTGTTGATGCTCTGAAAGAATTAGGTGCAGAGATAGAGTATTTAGAAAACGACGGCTTTCCTCCGCTGAAAATTACTGGTACAGAACTCACACAACCGACAATAGACATCCCGGCCAATATTAGTTCCCAGTACATTACGGCTCTTCTTTTAATCGGGACGAAATTGGTGAACGGTTTAACGATTAATCTAATCGGAAAAATTACTTCTCTTCCTTATCTTATGATGAGTGTTGAGCTGTTGAAAAATGTTGGTATCGAAGTTGAATTCACTAACAATCAACTAGTTGTTGCATATTCTAAAAATATTCTACCTCAAGTTTTCGAAATCGAATCGGATTGGAGTTCTGCTTCCTATTTTTATAGTTTTATAGCGCTTTCTGAACCCGAAACTACAATTACTATCCAAAATTATCGAGCGAAAAGCCTACAAGGAGACGCTGCCCTACAAACTATTTATCGGGATAATTTCGGAGTAGAATCTAGTTTCGAAAAGAATTGTTTGACCCTAAAAAAGATAAAGGATTTTTCTCTTCCTACCAAAATATTATTGGATCTAAATCAAACTCCCGACATTGCACAAACCCTTGCTGTTACTTGTCTTGGTTTGGAAATCCCCTGTCATTTTACGGGTTTAGAAACCTTGAAAATCAAAGAAACCGATCGGTTAGTTGCATTGCAAAATGAACTGTCTAAATTTGGAGCAAAAGTAAATATCACACAGCAAGAATTATCGATAACTGCTTATAATGAAAATAATTTATCGAGGGAATTAATCGTAGAAACCTACAACGATCATCGCATGGCAATGGCTTTTGCACCTTTGGCAATTTTACATTCTTTTTCTATCAAAGATCCAGACGTTGTTAAAAAATCCTATCCAAATTTTTGGTCTGATTGGACTTCGATTGGTTTCGTTATCAGGACTGCTCAACAATAATCTATCCGAATTGTTGCATCGCAACTAGATTTGCATACACGCCTTTTTGTGCTAGCAAACTATCATGCGTACCAACTTCTATTATCTTACCTGCATCCATTACCACAATCTTATCAGCCGATTGAATGGTCGATAAACGATGCGCTATAATAAGAGAGGTTCGGTTTGTCATCATGTTTTCTAGGGCATTTTGCACCAATTTTTCCGATTTTGTATCGAGTGCAGAGGTCGCTTCGTCGAGTATCATAATCGGAGGATTTTTATAGACTGCTCGTGCTATACTTAAGCGCTGTTTTTGTCCGCCCGAAAGTTTTCCGCCACCTTCCCCGACAATTTCATCAAATTTTTCTGGTAATTTTTCGATAAACTCTAAGGCATTTGCAACCTGTGCTGCATTTCTCAATTGTTGTTCATTCACATTATTCGATCCCAAGGTAATATTATTGGCAACCGAATCGTTGAACAAGATAGAATCTTGTGTCACCAAACCAAAAAGCGCACGGTAATCGTATAATTTTATATTTTTTATGTTTTCGCCATCCATCAAAATTTCTCCTTGATTGGTATCCCAAAAACGAGTTAACAAACTAGCGATGGTCGATTTACCACTACCCGACTGTCCTACAATTGCTACACTTTGACCTTTTTCGATCGTGAGATTAAAGTTTTTGATTATCGGACGACCAGTCTCATAACCAAAGGTTACGTTTCTGAATTCGATTGTGTGATTAAAACTCTCTTTGTGTATAGAAGTAGGCAAGTCTCTAATATTAACATCTGCGTCCAAAACTTCGAAAATTCGTTTGGCCGATACTTCTCCTTTTTGGATATCGGACAAAGATTTTGAAAAACGTTTTATCGGGTCGAGCATGGTATAAAAAATTGAGATATAAAAAATGAATTCTGACCCAGAAAGTCCATTTCCTTCGATGCTTAATTTACCTCCAAAAAAAACAATCAAACCAATTGTTACAGCCCCTAAAAACTCACTCATAGGTGAGGCAAGTGCTCTTTTTCTCATTACTTTTTGCAAATAACGACGATAACGATTGATGGAGGTATTGAATCTATTTTTGATTTGATCTTCTGCATTAAAGATTTTTATTATCCGTAAAGAACTTACTGTTTCGTCTACATAGGTCAGAATATTACTCAATTCATTTTGTGCATTTCTTGCAGCTCTTTTCAGACTTTTTCCTACCAAAGAAATTAAGGTTCCCATAATAGGGAAAACAAGCAAAGCAAAAATAGTCAACTCAAAACTTACTGTAAACAAGGCAATTAGAGAAATAATTATCGTCACTGGAGTGCGTAGGATTTCTACCAAAGAATTGAGGATATTGCCTTCGACCTCATTCACATCGTTCGAAATTCTATTAAGAATATCTCCCTTTCTTTTTTCGGTGAAATACGATACAGGTAAAGCCAAAATCTTATCATGTAACTGAATCCGAAAATCACGCGTTACGCCCGAGCGTAGATCGATCAAGAAATATTCGGCAAAATAGCTGAACACATTGCGAAGAAAAAAACTGACAATGAAGGCAACACAAGAAAGCATCAACACAAATACAGGTCCTTTTTCTTCTGCAAAATAGGTAGAATAATAAGCAAAATATTGAGAAATATAGGCTTGTAAATCGGATATGTTACCAGAAAAAACAGGTGGCTGCAGAACAGCCTGATTGGTTTCGCCAAACAAAATCCCTAACACCGGCATAATAAAAGCCATTGCTATAACATTAAATACTGCATATACAATACTAAAGAATATAGCTATAATAAAGGTTTTGCGATAGGGTTTGATATATCCAAGTGCCCTTTTGACTAAACTCATAGAAAAGTAAATTTACCGCAAAATTATAAAAAAGTAACCCATTGTTTTATATAAACAACGGGCTAATTTTGTGGTTGTGTTTTTGATAAAAAGGTTATTTTACACGCGTCCAAGTTTGGGTTCTACCGATAAGAGAAATCCCTACATATCCTCTAACGTTAAGAGTATTATTTCCAGACATAGATAATTTTGCTTTGTATTCTTTCCCACTTACAGGGTCTGTGATTACTCCATCGCCCCACTCTTTCCCGTCTTTTTTCAGTCCACGGATAATTTGCAGACCAACAACCGGTTTATCTTTCAGGTTACCTTTACATTTTGTACACGTTAGGTTTTGTTTTCCTGGTGTTAGTATTTCTACTACTTTCCCGTATAATTTCCCGTTATTCTCGAAAATTTCTACGATTGATTTTGCTGCACCGGTTTCATCGTCGATAGTTTTCCACTTCCCGATTGGGGATTGTGCAACCAAAATGCTCGAAACCATTAATAGCATACTAAAAAGGATTGTTCTAATCATTGTGTTTAATTTTAGAAATACTAATATAGGATAATTTTTGAGTTAAGAAAATCTTTCTAAGATTATTTTAAAACTTTACACTATAAATTTTTAACATTTTTTTGATAAGAAATCCAATCAAAAGACTTCACATTTGTTAACTAACTTAAAATAAATTATCATAATCATGCCTTTTTTCAAATACGCTATCCCTTTTAGTCGGCAACAGCTTAACGATTTTCTCGATCATTTTTTTGAAGATATTCTCTGGACAACAAGTTTGGATGCCGTAAAAGTAAAAGAACATATCGATATTTTTGTAGCATTATTAGAAAAAATTATCCCAGAAAATACCCTAGAAAAACAAAGGCTAGCGTATGAAAATTTCTTACCTACGATCCGAGAAGATGCACAACTTTTGGTGTATGAATATTACAGAAATGATCCCGCTGCCCAATCTGAAATAGAAATTATTTTAGGATATCCTGGTTATTATGCCACTTTGGTGCATCGTTTGGCACATTTTCTACACAATCAATCGATTCCTATCCTACCGAGAACATTATCAGAAATTGCCCATACCCAAACAGGAATTGATATTCATCCAGCTGCTAAAATTGGTCATAATTTTTATATTGATCATGGAACTGGTATTGTTATTGGTGAGACAACAGAGATTGGGAACAATGTGAAAATTTACCAAGGCGTAACGTTGGGTGCATTTTATGTATCGAAAGATTTATCCAACACCAAACGTCATCCTACCATTGGCGATAATGTTACGATTTATGCAGGAGCTACAATTTTAGGAGGCACAACGCACATTGGTGAACATTGCACTATAGGAGGAAATGTATGGATTACGAAAAGCATTCCACCGCATCATCGTGTTTATCAGAATAGTAAACCCACTATCATCAAACCGAATAAAAAGATCGACAACAACAATTATTCTATATGAAAACAGAAAATATATTAGATTTAATAGGAAACACCCCTCACTTACGACTGAAAAATCTTTTCCCAAGTCATGAGGTATGGATAAAATTGGAGCGTCAAAATCCGGGCGGAAGCCTAAAAGATCGTATTGCACTGGCCATGATAGAAGACGCCGAGCAAAAAGGACTTATCAGTGCCGGTAGCACCATAATAGAACCTACATCTGGAAACACTGGTGTTGGGTTGGCCCTTGCAGCAAGCTTAAAAGGGTATAATTTGGTTATCACAATGCCCGAATCGATGTCCATTGAACGACGTAAAATTATGGAAGCATTTGGTGCAAAATTAGTGCTGACACCACGCGAACTTGGAATGAGCGGAGCAATAGAAAAAGCACACGAATTGCATGCAACCATCGACAAGGCTTGGATTCCACAACAATTCGAGAATAGAGCAAATCCTACTATACATTACCATACAACTGCACAAGAAATTATCCGAGACTTCCCAGACGGGTTCGATTATTTTATTTCGGGCGTCGGCACAGGAGGACATATTTCTGGTGTAGGAAAAGCGTTGAAAGAGGTAAATCCGAACACCCAAATTTTTGCAGTAGAATCCGACTTATCTACGGTGATTGCAGGAGGAAATCCTTCTCCACATGCTCTGCAAGGAATTGGAGCAGGTTTTATACCGGATACCCTAGAAGTTGATTTACTCGACGGAACAATAGCTGTCTCTAAAGAAGAAGCTTTTGAGTTTGCAAAAAGAGCAGCGAAAGAAGAAGGCTTATTGGGTGGAATATCTACAGGAGCGAGCTTAGCTGCAGTATCAAAAAAAACAGAAGAATTGCCTAAAAATACAAAAATTCTTACTTTTAATTACGATACAGGAGAGCGATATTTATCCATCAATGATTTATTTTGATCGATTTTTTTTACACAAGAGAACAAAATGTACAAAAATTTGAAAGCATCCTTCGAGATGCTTCTTATGTCATTTTGACGCATCAAGTAACGAATCAAATAGCAGACAATCAATGCTTTATATTTAAAACATCTTATACTTATAAAAAAATCCTTTACAAACAACATGAAAAACGCCAATTTGGCATTAATTTTATTTTGGAATTTCCTTTGCAATACAACAAACAACAAAACACAAAAACATTTTACTTATGGATTTTAATCAATTTACTATAAAAGCTAGGGAGGCAATACAAAGCGCCCAACAATTGGCTGCTCAAAATAAAAATCAAGCCATTGAACCTGCACATTTATTAGCAGGGATGCTTGATGTAGACGAGAATGTTATTACTTATATTCTCGAGAAACAAAGTGCCAACGTAACTCGAATCACCGAATTACTCTACGAAGAAATAAAAAAATTTCCTCGTGTAGAAGGTGTACAGGGAATGCATTTATCTAATCAGAGTAATCAGATTTTGATTAACGCACAAAATATTGCTAAAGAAATGAACGATGATTATATCTCGGTAGAACATTTACTTTTTGCTCTATTAGAAAACATTTCGACAACGAGTCAATTATTAAAAGATCAAGGAATTACATTAGATAACAGTAAAAAAATTGCAATAGAATTGAGAAAAGGAGAAAGAATCACATCAGAAAACGCAGAAGGAACGTACAACGCACTGAATAAGTACGCAAAAAACTTAACCGAATTAGCCAAAGAAGGAAAAATGGATCCTGTGATTGGTCGTGATGAAGAAATACGCCGAGTGTTGCAGATTTTGTCTCGTAGAACCAAAAACAACCCTATTCTTATTGGTGAACCAGGTGTTGGTAAAACTGCAATTGCTGAGGGAATTGCTCACAGAATTGTCGATGGCGATGTACCCGAAAACTTACTCAACAAACATATTTTCTCGTTAGATATGGGAGCTTTAGTTGCCGGTGCAAAATACAAAGGTGAATTCGAAGAACGACTTAAGTCGGTTGTAAAAGAAGTATCCTCTTCTGATGGAGAAATCATTCTTTTTATTGATGAGATTCACACATTGGTTGGTGCCGGTGGCGGTGAAGGTGCAATGGATGCTGCTAACATCCTGAAACCTGCTCTTGCCCGTGGAGAGTTAAGAGCTATTGGTGCGACAACCCTCAACGAATACCAAAAATATTTCGAGAAAGATAAAGCACTCGAAAGACGCTTCCAGAAAGTTTTGGTAGATGAACCCGATGAAGAGTCTGCAATTTCTATCCTACGAGGCATTAAAGAAAAATATGAACAACATCACAAAATTGCCATCAAAGACGAAGCGATTATTGCGGCAGTAAAACTATCTACTCGTTATATTACTGATCGTTTCTTACCCGATAAAGCGATTGATTTGATGGATGAAGCAGCTTCTAAACTTCGAATGGAAATGAATTCTAAACCAGAAGAACTGGATAAATTAGACCGAAAAATCATCCAACTAGAAATTGAGATTGAAGCTATAAAAAAAGAAAATGACGAACGAAAACTCAACTTGCTAAAAGAAGAATTGAGCAATTTGCAAGACGAAAGAGCTCAATTAAACGCTAAATGGCAAGACGAAAAAGATAAAGCAGACGCTGCACAAAATATTCGTAAAGAGATTGATGACTTGAAAATCCAAATGGAACGTGCAAAACGCGAATATGATTATGCCAAAGCATCTAAAATCCAATTCGAAGATCTAAAAAATGCAGAAGTTCGTTTGGCTCAAGCCGAAGAAAACTTATCGAAAGATAAAAGCAATAAACTGGTAAAAGAATATGTAGATGCAGATGATATTGCAGAAGTAGTTTCGAAATGGACTGGTGTTCCTGCACAAAAAATGATGCAAAGTGAACGAGAAAAATTACTACATCTAGAAGCTGATTTGCACAAACGTGTAATAGGACAAGATGAAGCAATAGAAGCAGTAGCCGACGCAATTCGTCGATCTAGAGCAGGATTAAGCGACGAAGGTAAACCAATCGGATCTTTCTTATTCTTAGGATCAACAGGAGTTGGAAAAACCGAATTAGCCAAAGCTTTGGCAGAATATCTGTTTGATGACGAAAATGCCATGACCCGAATTGATATGTCAGAGTACCAAGAAAGACATTCGGTTTCTCGTTTGGTAGGTGCACCTCCAGGATATGTTGGGTATGATGAAGGAGGACAATTGACCGAGGCCGTACGTAGACGTCCGTACTCTGTTATCTTGTTGGATGAAATGGAAAAAGCACATCCCGATGTGTTTAATATCTTACTTCAAGTCTTGGATGATGGAAGATTAACCGATAATAAAGGTCGTTATATCAACTTCAAAAACACAATTATCATCATGACATCGAATTTTGGTGCGCATACGATTCTCGAGCGTTTCGAAAATATTACAGACGAAAATGCTTCGACTGTTTATCAAGAAACTAAAGAGGTAGTTTTTGAAGAGTTGAAACAAGGTTTCCGACCAGAATTCTTGAATCGTATAGATGAAATCATCCTATTCAAACCACTAAGCGAAAATCAAATCAGTGGAATTGTTGGCTTATACATGGACAGCGTAGCTAGAAAGCTCGTTCAGCGAGATATAACCATAGACATTACACCAGAAGCAACTGCGTATTTAGCGCAAAAAGGATATAATCCTCAGTTTGGTGCACGTCCTCTAAAAAGAGTTATCCAACAAGATGTTCTCAACGAATTATCGAAAGAAATCTTAAAAGGAGAAATAAAAGATAATGATGCGGTATTGATTGATTACTTCGAAGAAAAACAGGGAGATAATAAGCTGGTTTTTAGAACCAATAAATAAGTTTCTTTTTCATAGTTTATTTTTAGTTGGTTAGAACCCGTTAACTTTGGTTAACGGGTTTTTATTTTTTCTAGATGTCATTGCAAACTTTATAATGTTTCTACTCATGCAACACTACAGAAATGTAGGTTTTCTACAGTACAATCCATTTTGACATAAAAGATTGTTGAATGTTTTGTGTAATTAACGATCTAAAAAAAGGTATGAAATTCGGCTCAAAGCACAATAGAGATCAGACTTGAAAAAAACAAGCTTTGTTTATTAATCGATTACTTCGGCAACAACAAACGTACTCCCACCAATGTATATAAGATCCTTTGCATTGGCTTTTTCTTTAGCTGCTTGCAGCGCTTCTGCAATAGTTTGATAATAATTTGCTGATAAGTTTTTGGGGACAATTTTTTTTAGCTCTTCTATGTGTAGTTTTCTGGGCACATCGGGTTGAGAAAAATAATACTGAGCATTTGCAGGGAAAAAATGTAAAATTTCTTTCACATCTTTATCACTCACAAAACCCATAACCAAATGTAACGAACTATAGTTTGTTTGCTGTAGTTGCTTAGTAACTTCTTTCAGGCCATGAGGATTATGGGCAGTATCGGCAACAATCATGGGATTTTTTAGTTGTAGAACATCCCAGCGCCCACGCAAATGTGTATTTTCTCTTACATGCAACAAGCCTCTTTCCAGCGCACTATCTGATACCGAAATACCCAATTTCTTGAGTTGATTAAAAACAGTTACCACGGTCTGAATATTTTTTTGCTGATAAATTCCTTTCAAATCTGATTGAAAATCGTGTGCTTTTTGCTCTTGTGCAAAGATAATTTCTGCATTGTTTCTTTGGGCAAATTCAACGAATATTGGTTTCGTTTCTGGCTCGTATTCTCCGATTACAACAGGAGTATTGGGTTTAATAATCCCTGCTTTTTCTGCCGCAATTTTTGCCAAAGTACTCCCCAAGAATTGCGTATGATCCAAACCAATATTGGTAATGACAGATAAAATTGGTTGAACGATATTGGTAGAGTCTAACCGTCCTCCTAAACCAGTTTCTATCACTGCAATATCTACATTTTCTTGTGCAAAATAAGTAAAAGCCATCGCTATAGCAATCTCAAAAAAAGAAGCATTGATTGATGTAATAAGCTCTTCATTTTGTTCGATAAAATCTACCACAAATTGCTCGGTGCATATTTCTCCGTTGACACGAATTCTTTCTCGAAAATCTTTCAAATGAGGAGAAGTCGTAAGTCCTACCTTGTACCCTGATTCTTGCAACACAGACGCCAACATATGACATGTACTTCCTTTACCATTTGTTCCTGCAACATGAATTATTTTATAATTCTCTTGAGGGTTATTCAACGCTAAACAAAGCGTTCGTATATTGCCTAGATCTTTCTTATAAGCAGACTGCCCAACACGTTGAAACATTGGTAAATTAGCAAACAACCATTCTACAGCTTCGGTATAGGTTCTTTTCATTATAGTACAAGGTTTTGTAGTTATTTATTCGATTTTTATTGTTCTTTTCATCGTACAAATATACGAAAACAAGCCTTTATGTTTTCTAGTATCAGAGGAGGATCAAGAGTAAATTAAACCACTCGAATGATCAATATTTGCTCCTGTTACGCTCGACAAGCAATTCACTTTCCCTTCTAATTTCATCCAACCTAAATATGCAAAAATCAACGCTTCTTTGTAATCGATTATCTTTTTTTCTGGTAAGATAAAATTAGTAGACGATGAAGTTTGTAACAACTCAACAAAAAAAGTATTCAAAGCTCCACCTCCTGTCAACAATACACTAGAGAAAGAGTTTTCTTGGGTTATATGTACAATTTGTTCTGCTACGTGAACCGAAAAAGTATGCAAAAAATCGGGAACAGATAATGCATATCGCTCGAAGATTGGGAAATACCAAGCAATAAGATTTTCGTAGCCTAAGGACTTTGGATAGGTTTGTTGATAATAGGCTAATTGATTGAGCTCTGATAACATAGACGGTTCTATTTTACCTGTTGAGGCTAAACGACCATTTTCATCGAAATTGTAATTCAATTGCTGTGCAAAATAATTGAGAACTGTATTGAAGGGCGAAATATCGAAAGCAACTCGTTGTTGATTTTTCTGAAAAGAGATATTCGAAAATCCACCTAAGTTGAGGCAAGCATCATATTCTGAAAATAAATTCATATCACCGAAAGGCACTAAAGGTGCACCTTGACCACCTAAAATTACATCTTGTGAGCGGAAATCGCATACGACCGGACAATCGAGAATAGATTTTATAGCAGCACCGTGACCAATCTGTAGGGTAAAATTTCTATTGGGTTGATGAAACACTGTGTGCCCATGCGAGGCAACAAAATCCAACTCTTCGATAGCGTGAAACTGAATAAATTCCTTTATTTTATTTCCCAAAAAGTAGCCGTAAACAACATCAAAAGCCTGCAAATCTTCGGCAGAAAAGTTCTTGCACTTTTTTAGTTGTTCTTGCATTTCTTGCTCATAAAGAATTGTTTGTACATACAAAATCTCGAATGTTTTATAATCATCAAATCGAACATAGCAAACATCCAAACCGTCTAACGAAGTACCCGACATTAGACCAATCCCAAAAACCTTCTTTTTCATCGAATAAATTTACAAATATTTCTTTTCAATCTTTTTGGTATTTCCTCCTACAAAAAACTTACAAAAGCGTTGATTATATTTCTACCTGCAACCATCTTTTTCCATCGAAAGTTTATTATATTTGAGAAAATTTACAAACACAAACATGGCAAAAGATATTATTTTCGATTTGATCGAAGAAGAAAAAGAAAGACAATTAAATGGACTCGAACTTATCGCTTCTGAAAATTTTGTTTCGGACAATGTGATGAGAGCAATGGGCTCTGTGCTTACCAATAAATATGCAGAAGGTTATCCCGGTAAGCGATATTATGGAGGATGCGAAGTGGTGGACCAAATAGAGCAATTGGCGATTGATCGTATAAAAAAACTTTTCAACGCAGCTTATGCAAACGTTCAACCGCACTCTGGTTCGCAAGCCAATGCTGCGGTATATTTAGCATGTTTGAAACCTGGAGATAAAATTCTTGGCTTTGATTTATCGCACGGTGGACACTTGACGCATGGTTCCCCGGTGAATTTTTCGGGTATAAATTATCAAACAGCATTTTATGGAGTTGATAAAGAAACCGGAAGAATCGATTATGATGCAATGTTAGAAAAGGCTCGAGAACATAAACCAAAATTAATTATTTGTGGTGCTTCTGCTTATTCTCGAGATATCGATTATGCAAAATTTAGAGAAGCAGCAGATGAAGTTGGCGCCTTACTTTTGGCAGATATATCGCATCCGGCTGGGTTAATTGCTCGTGGGATTTTGAATGATCCAATGCCGCATTGCCATATTGTAACTACAACAACACACAAAACCCTACGAGGACCTCGTGGTGGAGTAATTCTTATGGGGAAAGACTTCGAAAATCCATGGGGTGAAAAAACTCCTAAAGGAGAAATAAAAATGATGTCTCAGATCTTGAATTCTGCTGTTTTCCCTGGTACACAAGGGGGGCCGCTAGAACATGTAATTGCTGCCAAAGCAGTAGCTTTTGAAGAGGCCTTGTCGGATGAATATATGGATTATGTGGTACAAGTAGTAAAAAATGCAAAAGCTTTGGCAGAAGCATTACTCAAACGTGATTATCACATTGTTTCTGACGGAACAGACAACCACTGTATGCTGATTGACTTACGCAATAAAAATATCACTGGTAAACAAGCCGAAAATGCTTTGGTAAAAGCAGAAATTACGTGCAACAAAAATATGGTTCCGTTTGATGACAAATCACCCTTCATAACATCGGGTATCCGTTTAGGCACTGCTGCGATTACAACAAGAGGACTAAAAGAGGGGGACATGGAAGTTGTTGCTGGTTTTATAGATGATGTTTTGATGAATATGGACGACGAGGATAAAATAGAAGTAATTGCTGATAAAGTGAACAAATTTATGAGTGATCGTCCTTTGTTTAAATTATAATTGATGTTACGATACAGAGAAAATCTCGGGGTTTCGACTTCGAGATTTTTTTGTGCTGCCAATATACTCTGATTATGGAGTATGCGATTTGCTAAAAAAAAGACATTGCAATTGCAATGTCTTTTTTATTAATTTATATACTACCAATTGATTATTTCAATTTCTTTTTCACTTCTACGGTTTCGTACGCTTCGATAATATCTCCGATCACTATATCGTTAAAATTCTTGATATTCAAACCACACTCGTATCCTTTCGAAACTTCTTTCACATCATCTTTGAAACGTTTCAGTGAAGCTAACTCTCCTTCATGGATTACAACACCGTCTCGGATAACTCTAATTTTAGATGTACGATAGATTTTTCCATCCAACACCATACATCCTGCAATAGTTCCTACTTTAGTTACTTTAAAAGTCTCGCGAACTTCTACGTTACCGGTAATTTGTTCTTTTAGTTCTGGAGAAAGCATTCCCTCCATTGCCTCTTTCACATCGTTAATTGCGTCGTAGATGATTGAATATGTTCTAATTTCTATTTCTTCTCTATCAGCAATTTCACGAGCAGTAACAGCTGGCCGAACATTGAAACCAATGATAATTGCATCTGATGCACTTGCCAACATAATATCCGATTCGGTAATTTGCCCTACTCCTTTTAAGATAATGTTAACTTCGATTTCTTCCGTCGAAAGTTTCTGCAATGAGTCTGTTAGTGCTTCTACAGATCCATCCACATCACCTTTAAGAATTACATTTAATTGCTGGAATCCACCCAAGGCAATTCGTCTACCGATATCTCCTAAAGTAACACGTTTTTGCGTACGGATAGCAAGCTCTCTTTGTAGCTGTTCTCTACGGCTTGCGATTTGTTTAGCTTCGCGCTCATCTTCATAAACTCTAAACTTATCACCTGCGGTCGGTGCTCCGGACAAACCAAGTATAGTTACTGGTGTAGAAGGGCCTGCTTCTTTAACAGGACGTCCTCGTTCATCGAGCATTGCTCTCACTTTTCCGTGATCGTAACCTGCTAAAATATAATCACCAACACGCAATGTACCTGTTTGTACTAGAATTGTAGTAACATAGCCTCGTCCTTTGTCTAAGGAAGCTTCTACTACAGTTCCTGATGCTAAACGGTTCGGGTTTGCTTTAAGTTCTAATATTTCTGCCTCTAGCAATACTTTTTCTAATAAGTCATCCATCCCGATCCCTTGTTTTGCAGAGATTTCTTGGGATTGGAAGCTACCTCCCCAATCTTCGACCAATAAGTTCATTTGTGCCAATTGCTCTTTTACTTTCTCGGGGTTGGCTGTAGGTTTATCTACTTTATTGATAGCGAAAACAATCGGAACTCCCGCAGCTTGTGCATGCGAAATTGCTTCTTTCGTTTGCGGCATCACCTGATCATCTGCGGCAATTACAATAATTGCAATATCGGTTACCTGAGCACCACGTGCACGCATGGCTGTGAAGGCCTCGTGACCCGGTGTGTCTAAGAAAGTAACACGTTTACCGTTACTAAGCTTTACATTATATGCTCCAATGTGCTGAGTAATACCTCCAGATTCACCTGCAATTACATTGGTCTTACGAACATAATCTAGTAATGAAGTTTTACCATGGTCTACGTGTCCCATTACCGTTACAATCGGAGCACGAGTTACTAAGTCTTCCTCATTGTCTTCAATCTCTTCTTCGAGATTTAGTTCTTCTTCTGCTGTAGTGAAGATTACATCGAAACCAAAATCATCTGCCACTAATTGTATGGTATCAGCTTCTAAACGCTGATTCATAGTTACCATGATTCCTAAAGACATGCAGGCAGCAATAACTTCTGTTACTGCAACATCCATAAGCGACGCCAATTCATTTACCGTTACAAATTCGGTTACATGAAGTGACTTGTCTGTTGCCATTGCTTCTTCATGTTGTTCTGCAAGCTCACGACGTTCTTTACGTTTATCTCTTCTATGTTTTGCCCCTCGTGAGCCTTTACTTTTATTAGTAAGTTTATCGAGCGTGTCTTTAATTTGTTTTTTAACTTCTTCCTCGCTTAACTCTACTTGTGGTGCACGGTTTCTATCGTTTCGTCTGTTATTCGAACGACTTCCACCTGCCTGACGACTGTCGCGGTTAGTATTGTTTTGATTGGTACGATTTTGATTGGTGCGATTGCTATTACTATTTCCAGAAGTTTTATTATCTGTCGCTTTAACATCTTCTGGTCTTACTCCTTTTCGGATTCGCTTTCTTTTCTGACGACTATTTGTGTCACCTTTTTTATCGTCTTTTCTCTTTTCACGGTCAAATTGCGATAAATCAATTTTCTGTCCCGTAAAACTTGGACCATCTAATTTCGTATAAACGGTTTTAATTTTATCGGTTTTTGGGCTTTCTGCTGCAGTTGTTTCTTGCACTTCCTGCTGAACTTTCGGTTCTTCTTTTTTTGGTTTTTCTTCCACAACCTTTTTTTCTTCTTTTTTCGGTTCTTCTGCTTTTGTTTTCTTCACTGGTGCAGGTTCTTCTTTTTTCTTAGAAGATTTCGGTTCGAATTGTTCCAAATCAATCGTTTTGATAACTTTTGGTTGAGGCAACTCGACAGTTTCACTCACCACTTTAGCGGTTGGTTTTTCTTCTACAACCTCTTCTTTTGCTTTCGGTGTTTCTTCTGTTTTTGGTGTCTCCTCAGTTTTTGGCTTTTTCACCTGAAGTGCATCCAAATCTATTTTCCCTACTGCTTTTGGCCCAGAAAGCTCAACTTTATTTGTAGCGATTTTTCCCGTTTTAGGGGTTTCTGCTTTAGCGACAGGCTTGGCTACAGGTTTTTTTTCTACCAGTTTTTTATCGGCAATTTTATTCAAGACAACTTCTTCGGATGCTGCTTTTTGTTTTGCATCCGACCGGAATTCATTGACCAAAATATCGTAGGCCGGCATCTCTAATTTGGTATTGGGATTTTTCTCTACAGAAATCCCTTTCTCTCCCAAAAAGTCGATGGCACGATCTATTGAGATATTCAATTCTTTTAATACTTTACTTAATCTAATTGTTTCCGGCATATTAAAGCTGTCTGTTTTTTTCGTTTGCAAATGTACAAATCTTTATTTAAAATCTTATTGTCTAATCTTCAAACTCTTCTTTTAGAATACGAATCACATCTTCGATGGTTTCCTCTTCTAAGTCAGTTCTCTTAATTAAATCGTTAACATCTTGCTCGAGTACAGACTTCGCTGTGTCTAATCCTATCGCTTTGAAAGCTTCGATTACCCACTGATCAATCTCGTCTGAAAACTCGGTAAGCTCTACATCTTCATCTTGTATACCTTCACGGAATATATCGATCTCCATGTCTAGTAAACGAGAGGCTAATTTCACATTATACCCACCTTTCCCAATTGCTTTAGAAACTTCTTCGGGCTTAACGTGAACCAATATCTTATGGTTTTCTTCATCAATTTCTGCGCTAGAGATTTTTGCTGGACTCAATGCGCGTGCTATATACAAGTTAAGGTTTGTAGTGTAGTTAATTACATCGATGTTCTCGTTACGCAATTCGCGAACAATTGAGTGAATTCTCGACCCTTTCATCCCCACGCATGCTCCTACTGGATCGATACGGTCATCGTATGACTCTACAGCTACTTTGGCTTTTTCTCCTGGGATACGAACAACTTTCTTGATAGTAATCAAACCGTCGAAAATTTCTGGAATCTCTTGTTCGAATAATTTTTCTAAGAATTTCGGTGCGGTTCTAGACAAAACGATTTGAGGTTTTGCTCCTCGTAATACCACCTCATCAACAATTGCACGAACGGTTTCTCCTTTTCTGAAAAAGTCTGATGGAATCTGATTTTCCTTAGGAAGAATCATTTCATTTTGTTCGTCATCCATAATAATAATATGCTTATGACGAATATGATGAACTTCTCCCGAAACAATTTCACCTTCTAATTCTTTGAATTTATCATATAAATTAGCGTTATCATGCTCCATTATTTTGGCCGATAAAGTCTGACGCAAAGTTAGGATAGCACGTCGACCTAGGTTCTCGATAGGAATAAGTTCTGACACCTCTTCCCCAATCTCGAAGTCGGGCTCAATTTTTCGAGCTTCTGATAATTCGATTTCTGCACTATCATCTTCAGAGAAACCATCTTCTACTACAATTCTATTGTGCCAGATTTCTAAATCTCCTTTGTCTGGATTTACAATAATATCAAAATTATCATCCGATCCATATTTTTTTCTCAACACCACTTGCAAAGCCTCTTCTATGATAGCCATAAGGGTGATACGATCGATGTTTTTATCATCTTTAAAATCGCCAAACGATTCAATTAATGCAAGATTATCCATTCTGTATTGCTCTTATTTTATTGAAAGTTTACTACGATTACGGCTTTTTGTATCGTATCGTAGTGAAACTCTTCTTGATGTTCTACGGTTATTTTTCCTTTACCTACAGGCTTGGGCTCTCTCGTTTCCCAAAACAATTCTACAGCTTCTTCATTGGCTTCTACAATCTCCCCCTCAAGAACCTTACCATCTATGAGAGTTATAGAGATTTGACGACCAATATTTTTTTTATATTGACGTGGCATTGATAATGGAGTAGACAAACCAGGCGAGGAAACCTCTAATGCAAAATCGCATTCTTCACGGTTTAGATTATGCTCTACATGTCGGCTAATCCGTACGATTTCTTCGATTGGCAAACCTTGATCTCCATCGGCTAAAATGAAAATTTTATTGTCGGGCGTTACCTTCCAATCTACTAAAAAAAGAGTCGGATTTTCTTCTATCGCCTCGTCTATCAATCGTTTTACTTTTGCTATATCCATATACAACGAAAAAGAGAGCTTAATATAGCCCTCCTCCTTTTAGATTCACTCAATATAAATGCAAATATACAACTTTTTTATATTATATAAACTTTTTTAAAAAAACTAAAAACTATAGACATTGGTAATATCTAAGATATAGATTGCAATAAAAATTAGCGTTAGAATAATATCGTAGCCAGTTGTTAATAAAAATCCTATAAAAGTAGCTACAGCAGCTCTAAAAGCTCTTTTCTGATCTTGCATATTGTACAGAAGCTCCCCAAAGAAAGCTCCTAAAAAAGGACCGATTAGGAAACCAAACGGCGGAAAAAATAATCCTGCAACCAGACCAACAATTGATCCATATATGCCATATCTAGAACCACCCATTTTTTTGGTCATATAGATGGGTAAAAGATAATCGAGTAGTGCACCAATCAGAACAAAAAGGCCTGCCACTATTAGCAATCCCCATCCAAATGTACTATCTGCACTAAACTTGAAAACCAACAATCCAATCAGGGCTAAGGGTGCGCCGGGCAAAACTGGTAAAACTGTCCCTAGCAGTCCTACAAAAAGCAAAATACCACTGATGATATTGAGTACTGAATCGTCCATAATTTGGATAAATAATTTCGTATTAACTTAGCACTTTGTAACTTTACCAAAAGTAACTTGACGAATATATGAAGTATTTGTTGTATCAAAAATCTTTTTATCAAGAATTTACAGAGGCGGTAGAATTGTTTTTTACGGAACATTTTCGGGTAGACTTTTCGGTGAGTCTGATCACTTTCTTACGTGTTTTTTTCTTAGTTGCTCTTCTTTTCCTGGTAGCTTATTTACTGAAGCTAGCGGTGATCCCGTTATTGAACAAAATCGTATCCAAAACAGAAACCGTTTGGCTCTCTGCTCTTATGCGCAACAAGGTTATTATTACAGTTTTGTATACAATTCCGTTGAGTTTAGCTTTTAATTTTAATATGCTTCTGTTCGAAAAACAAGTTACGTTCTTCAACTTTAGCGAGAAGGTAATCAAGTTGTGTTTTGTAATCCTTTTTACTCAAATCATCTTTCGGATTATCAACACCGTAACCGACGTTTATCGTCAAGAAAATAGCTATACCACCGTTGGGATAAGAACTTTCGGGCAATTAATAAAAATGTTCATTACGTTTTTTGCTATTATTTCGGGTATCATGATTCTTTTTACAGTAGAAACCAAGACCATTATTACCATTCTCGGGGCGATGACTGCGGCGGTAATTTTGATTTTTCGCGATGCGATTTTGGGCTTTGTGTCAGGTTTGCAAATTTCATATTCTCGCTCGGTAAAAGAAGGTGATTGGATTACGATTGACAAGGGAAAAGTTGATGGAATTGTACGAGAAATCAATATAAACTTGGTAAAAATTGAGAAGTTCGACAAATCAATTGTTACCGTACCTACGTCTGATTTGGTCTTATCTCAGGTGATAAATCATATGCCCATGATGAATTCTGGCACCAGAAAAATCCAGCGTTCTATTGCTTTCAATGTCAATTCTTTTAAGTTTTGCAAAGAGGAAATGCTTGCTGAGTTTGAAAAAATTCATCTGATCAAAGACTTTATAATCGAAAAAAGAAATCAAATCAGCCAACACAATATTGCTATTCCTCATACCGAAATCGATATTAATGGCCGACAATTAACCAATATAGGTGTTTTTCGAGCATATGTAGAACATTATTTACGCAACAACCCAAACATTTCGCAAATCGACCCTATTGTAGTGAAACAATTACCGGTTACCCCTCACGGAATGCCGCTTGAGATCAATTGTTTTGCAAAATCATCTGATAATTTAGAGTTTGAAAATATCCAAGCCGATATATTTGATCATTTACTCACTGCATGCAGAAAATTTCATTTAGAAGTAATGCAATCGATTACGCTTGGCGATATAAAAAATAATCTTTCATCATGACAAAATTAAGTGTAAACATCAATAAAATAGCCACGATTCGTAATGCTCGTGGCGGAAACATGCCGAATGTTGTGGAAGCAGCTATAAAAATTCAACAATTTGGTGGACAAGGAATTACTGTCCATCCAAGACCAGACGAACGACATATTCGCTACCAAGATGTTTTGGATCTGCAACCAATTATCACCACAGAGTTTAATATAGAAGGAAAACCAATTGATAGGTTTATGGATCTGGTTCTGCAAGTGAAACCCGAACAAGTGACGCTTGTACCAGACGCTGAAGATGCGATAACCTCTAATGCTGGCTGGGATACGATAAAACATTTTGATTATTTATCTGAAGTGATAGACGTCTTGAAAAAAGCAGGTATCCGAACCTCTATTTTTTTAGACCCCAACCCAAAACTTATCGATAGCGCAGCCAAAACAGGTACAGATCGTATAGAATTGTATACCGAAGAATTTGCTACGGAGTACGCAAAAGGTAATTTAGATTGTATCCACCCTTACAGAGAAACTGCACTTCTTGCCATAAAAAACGGATTAGCAGTAAATGCTGGTCATGATTTGAGCTTGGACAATATCCAATATTTTATAGAACAAATACCACAAATCGAAGAAGTTTCTATAGGGCATGCCTTGATTTCTGAAGCTTTATATATGGGCTTAGAAAACACAGTACAATGTTATCTAAGAAAAATAGAAATAGCTCAATTAACGACCAAAAAAGAATAAAAAAATGGAGCAAATATTAAACAGTAGAATTATAGGAGAACATCCAGAGCATCTACTCATAATTCATGGACTTTTCGGACAATTAGACAACTGGAACACCCTTGGCAAAGAATATGCAAAATACTATACAACGCATCTAATAGACCTTAGAAACCACGGAAGAAGTTTTCATTCGACCGATATGAGTTATGATGCCATGATACAAGACCTGCTTACCTATATGGCTCATTATAACATAGAAAAAGTGCATCTTTTGGGGCACTCACTTGGTGGACGTTTGGCAATCGATATGGCCATGAATTATGCAACAAAAATCAACAAACTAATTGTTGCCGACATGTCTCCGAAAGCTTATCCTCCGCATCACAACATGATTTTCAAAGCACTCAACTCGGTAGATTTCTCTAAGGCAAAAACTCGACAAGATGTCGACGAAATGCTAAAAACATATATACCAGAAATGAGTATTCGACAATTCCTTTTGAAGAATGTTTACCATAACGGGAACGGCTATGCCTTTCGTTTCAACTTACCCGCTTTGTATCGCGAATACAATAATTTGGTAGGAAAAGATTTATCAGATGGTGAATTTAACGGGCCAACCTTATTTTTAGGGGGCGAAAAATCCGATTACATTTTACCGGAAGATGATTTTATTATTCGAAAAAGATTTCCGCACGCTGAGATTGATTATGTTTCGAATGCTGGACATTGGTTACACGCCGAAAACCCCAAAGAGTTTATGCAAAAAACACTAACTTTTTTACTAAAATAATCTAAAATACTAACCATACAACTTCTTTCCTTTTTGTCGGGTAAAAACAATGTGAAAGAAGTTTTTTATCAATACACTTTTGTATATGAAGAAAATTTACGCAATCGCTTTTTGCATTATAGCCAACTACATTTTCGCTCAAGAAACCATTTCATTCGAGTCCTCTGAAGGTTTTACACTTGGTAACCTCCACAACCAAAACGGATGGCAGGTAACTGATTCTGACGGGACACCTATAAACAATCAACTCATTAGTAATGAATTAGCATTCGATGGTGAGTACGCACTGAAAAATGGTTTTGATGATGCATATGGTTTTCAATGGTTTCCGATTTTCGGAGCAACCAAAACATTTGATACGCCTTATGATTTCACCGATGGATTCAGTATTTCTTATAAAGTTTATCCTACCGAGGGCAATAAGTCTAATTTCAAATTTACAGGCTTTGGTATAAAAGACGATGAGTATGTCGCTGTATTCGGTTTGGCTTTCGATAACAATGGTACCGCATATGTGTATACCACAGAAGATTATCGCTCTACCCGAATTAGTAATTTTAGCTGGACTCCAAAAAAATGGTATTCGGTGCGTGTAGAGATAGATCCAGAAACTATAAAATACTGGGTAGATGATAGTTTAATTTTCACTGGAGAGAACTTTTCCAAAACACAAATTGTCGGGCTCAATATGGTTCATGACAACTTTGGTGGTGATGCGTATTATGATTTGATAAAAATCAACGAAGAAAAACTTTCTACTTCTGATACAAAAACAGCAGTTTTTAAACTCTATCCAAATCCTGTTGAAAAAGAATTTTTGATTGATTTGCCGAACCAAGAGCAAATAAAATCAATTACTATTTATGAGCTGTCGGGTAAAAAAATCCTCGAAACGACCCAAAAAAAGGTGTTCGTTCAACAGCTCAGCAAAGGAGTTTATCTGATAAAGATCGAAACCGAAAAGGGAAAATCTTACTCAAAAAAATTCATCAAAAAATAAATTTAAAGCGACGATTTGTCGCTTTTTTTTATCAAAAAACCTCATTCAATCGTTCGATAATTGATGATTTTGATTGGTAAATATTGATTGGGTAGAATTTCGGTTTCAGAATAAAACAAAATCTCTACCTCATCAACTTCCATTGTACAAATATAATCCCGACCCTGATAATGTACCTTGGTTACGGTTCCGTATATATCGCTCGCATCATCCAAAACCACCTCTTCGGGATATATCACCAAATCGTTTTCTGCATCAATCATCAGCGCAGCAGCTTTTTCTTTTGGGATAAGCGCCACATACCCGAAAAGCTGAGCAACATAAGCAGATTTCGGAAAGTTACGAACATTCTTCACTGCTCCTATTTGTTCTATTTGTCCGTCTTTCAGAACCAAAATCTGGTCCGATGAATAGAAAGCATCACTCAAATCATGTGTGGTAAAAATAAGACTCATTTTGTGTTCTTTGCAAAAAGCATAAATCCGTTCTCTGATTTTTATTTTCAGGTGTTGATCGATATTGGAAAAAGGCTCATCGAGTAGCAACAATTCTGGACGCAAAGCTAAAGCTCTCGCAATGGCGACACGTTGTCGTTGACCTCCGCTAAGATACTTGGGGTGTACTGCTTTATAGGCTTGCATTTCTACAGCCTCCAAAGCTTGATCTATAATTTGATGTTTTTTTGGTAAATCGAAATTAGAGATATAGTACCCTACATTTTCTCCTACCGATACAAAATCAATCAAATCAAAATCTTGAGCAACATATTTCATCATTGAGTGCCCGGGAATCAAATTGTAGCTTGGCCCTTTGAGTAATACCCCATTCCATTCTATTTTTTGCATTTTATGGTTATAATCCAGCAAACCATAAATCAATCGGATTAATGTCGATTTTCCACTACCACTTTCTCCGATTATCGCTAAAGTTTCACCTTTCTCTACACGAAAGTTTATATTTTTTAGAAAAAATTTTTCAGATTCTTGATACTGATAGGATAGAGACTCTACGATTAACATAAGCGAGTTTGACACTATTTTTTTGGATTATTGATTCGGTCATATAGTATAATTATAAATATATTGACTTAAATCAAACATATTTACAATTAATAATTGTAAATTTGCAAGGAATTTATAAAATTTATTTAAATCTATGAAAAAAGTAATTTTAAGTTTCTCGTTACTATCAATTTTTGCCTTAACATCTTGCGGAGGAAAAACCGAAACCGTGGATGCAAATGAGCCAACTGAAACAGCATTAGCTACTGAAGGTTCGGTAAATTATATGGTAGATGCTGAAAGTTCTATCAACTGGAAAGGAGGAAAAAGATTCGAAGATATAAACAAGCCAGAAGAAGGACATGTTGGTTTTGTAAAACTTTCTTCGGGAGAGGTTCACATGAAGGATGGAGTTCTAGAATCAGGTAAATTTATTGCAGATTTCAACACATTCGAGTCAACCGATTTAAATGATAGTCCAGAAGACAAAGCAAAATTAGATGGCCACTTGAAGTCTGCTGATTTTTTAGATGTAGAAAAATTCCCGAATGCAACGTTCGAGATTACAACCGTTAAACCTTTGACAGAGGGTGATTTCAATACTGAGATTTCTGGAAACTTGGATTTCCGTGGTACTCCAAAAAACATCACTTTCCGTGCGAATGTTACTGTAGATGGAGATAAGGTAACAATCAAATCAGAAGAGTTTGCAATCAACCGTCAAGACTTCGGAATTACTTTCACAGGTGGTGCTGGATCAATCATCAAAGATGAAGTGATTTTACAAGCAGATATTGTTGCGACACAAGTGAAATAATTTTTTGTCAATTACTTATAATTGAAAGGTCGAAATATAGAATTTCGGCCTTTTTTATTTTCTTTTATAAAAATCATGTTTTAGGTTATGAAAATTTCAAAGTCTTAATTATATTCGTACCAATAAAACTATTCAGAATAACTCATGAACACCATCAAAGTCTTCCATCCAGAAGAAACTTTTGTTTACCACATCAACAAAAACCTTTGTAAAGTTGTCTATCAGGGCAATAAAACTTGTTTATTAATCGAGATTCATACCAACGATGATCTAGAACATGTAGAAGGCGATTCTTTGCAAAACGACTTTGCTCAACTATCTCTCTTCATTGATGATTTTCCGATTAATGTAAGCACTGCCGAGCAACTAAACGGAAAAAAAGTAGAAATTCCTTTTGGCTTTGAAGAGGTTGAGGATGAAGATGGGGAAATACACGAGGTTTATTACACTTCACTCAATGCTTCGGAAGATGAATATGAAACGGTGAAGAATGAACTAGTTTTCAGCAAAAATAATCAAGGAATTTTATCTTTAAACTGGACGGGCTATGTACAAGATTATACCGGGCAAACAAACGATGACGTGAAATTTGTCATCCAAACACTGTTCGAGGATTTTGATTTTGAAGATGATGATTTTTTTTAATTAATATTGATAAAAAATTCCGCTAAGAGAAATTCTTAGTGGAATTTTTTTTATGTAAATTTTATGCGGTTTTTACTTTCAGAAAATACCAACATAAAGTTGCCCAACCAATCATCATAAATAAACCACCCAAGGGGGTTATCGGTCCTAGCCACCTTAAATTCACTCCCCAATAATCTGCAAATGACAGCAAATAAATACTAACCGAAAAAATAAAAGTACCGGCTATCCACGACCATACGATTGTTTTCTCCAAGCCAGAATTCATCTGGAAATATAGGCCAACCGCTAAAATTGCTAAGGCGTGATACATTTGATATTTCACTCCTACCTCGAAGCTTGCTAGCTTCTCGTCTGTTAACAACTTCTTGAAGGCATGCGCACCAAAGGCACCCAAAATCACCGAAGACAGACCATAAACAGCGGCAATAAACAACACAATTTGTTTCATTTTTGTTCTATTTTAGTTTTATTCTTTCTTTTTACCTGCTACGAAATCCTTCAAATAAAAAGGTTCAAAATATGCAACATCTTCAAACTCTTGACGATTGAATTTTTCTACAGCCATTTTACTCATTGCTTTTGCTGTTGGAAAAGCCTCCACAAAGTCTGCATTAAGAGTCTGTAATATCTCTTTTGTTTTCATAGCTCCATCGCCTATTAGCAAAAGTTTTTTATTGGATAGATCTCGAAAAGAGTCTTCGTCGATTATTTTGGCTTCTGTAGGAGTAAGTGCTTTTGCATCTGAAGAAAAGATTGCGGTGTAAACCTCCATACGGCGAGCATCAATCATCGGAATTATAAGATCACAATCTGCCCCCTGAAATGCATTGGCCAAAACTTGTAAAGAATTTATCGATATCAACGGAACTCCTAACGAAAAAGCAAGACCTTTTGCTGCCGAAACTCCTATTCGTAATCCTGTGTAAGAACCGGGCCCTTTCGATACACATACTCCATCTATCTCTTGCAATGAATATGGCGTTCCTTCTATCGCCCATTGAATAAATTGATGCAATTTTTCGCCATGCACATATCCGTCACTATTTTCATCGATCGAAGCAATCGTATGCCCGTCTTTGGATAAGGCAACCGAGCAGTTCTTGGTAGAGGTTTCTATCTGTAATAATAAAGCCATTCTACAAGTTTGGTTTTTATGTAGTATAAAGCAATTCCAAAACTCTCACAAAAATAAATTGCTTTGAGAGTTTGAAACTGCAATAATTTTCTTCAAGGATTATCCCTTTATTTTTGATAAATGTGCATAATTTTCTGCAAATTCTATGATAGCGTTCGAAACATCTTGATCGCTAGTAGCCCGCTCATACGAAGTTGCCATTGAAATAAAAATCTGGTGAAAAAAACGTTTCATATCGTCTTGTGTCATATCTTTTGTCCACAAATCAATACGCAAAGCTTCTTTTGCTTTATCATCCCAAACCGACAAAAAAACAGCCTTGGTTTCTTCATTGGATATACCTCCATCTTTCGCTGTCCAATGCATTTGTTCTGGGATGTGATTCTCGTCTAATTCTATTTCGATATTAATATTTGTTTTCTTCATAATTTCTCTATTTATAATTTTATTTACTATTCTGCGTAATGGTATAATTCATCAACTCCTTCTTTTTTTTCGGTTCGATAGGATTGAACTTCTGTTTTAGAAGGCTTGTATTTTGATTGTCTGAAAATTTTCTCACTATCCATATCATTGATCAATTCGGGAAGTGTAATCGAAGGATTTTCGCGGAGGTATTTTCTCAAAATCTGCCAGCCAATCCAAGCACCAATCCTCCCAGGAGATTCTTGCTCTATCTCGTTGTTGAATTTCGAAAAAGGGCTTACTTGTAGGAAACGATCATACAAGGTTTTATCATTCTTGAAAACAAAGTTTTGTTCTACAAAAAAATTCCAAATATTTCCTTCATTTTGTATACTCCACTCAATTTCTTGAGGTGTATAACCGATCTTGAATTCATCGGCTTCGTCAGGAATCAGTGCATCTGCCAAAATTAGTTTTTTCCCTTCATACAGCATTAGATCTAAAAAAGTCTGTTTTTTCGGATCGAATGGTACAATATTTTCTCCTATTGCACGAACAATTTGCGCACGAACATGTCCTCTATCCATAGAAGTGCGGAGATAAGAATATACTTTTATACTATCATATAGTGGACTTTTCTCACCCAAAAAGCCATCCATTGCTACAAACATTTTTTGCGCTTCTTCACTGTATATTACGGGCTCGTAAACACCCTGCAACCCTGATGAGTATACAAAAACAGTTGGAGCTTTCGTTTGAGGGAAGTAATGCAAATAACGAGAGAATAAGGGATTGATTTCTCGACCAAATTCTGGCAAACCTCCAAAAGCTTCTAAACTTTTGTGATAAATCGAGAGCTCTTTTGGGTCTCTGCGTTGGGCTTCCCAAATAGAGTCAGATGAATTATCGAAGAAAAAAGGGTAATCTGCTTTTAACGTTGATAAAGGAATTTCAACATTGAAAAAGTTTTTGCTAATATCGTGAATCACTACCTCAACTTTATGATCAGGCGTGATATTCCAACGATTAACATTATTTTTTTTGCATCCCAAAAGAAGCAAACATAGAAAACCAATTGCTACTATTCGTCCCATTTTCTTTTACTTGTAGTTACAAAAATAAGACATTTCTTGGTAGGAAAAAGATTTGCATAAAATTATAAAGGAATCCTTGCTCCGACAGGATATTCGCACAAATGACCATCTTCACCATGGGGAGGATTTATCCGTGTATCACCTTCTGGCTCTACGGTTACAGAAGAATTGGGTGCAAACGGATTGTTGGGGTTGTATTGAGGTGTTGTCGATGTATTTGTATTTTGTACCGGAATATCCAAAGGTGCTCCTACCGGAATATCGCAACGGTGGTTCGGTTGTCCATGCTCAGGATTTAGGGCAACTTCTGTAGAAGACGTTGTTATTTGTGTTGTTGTTTCTATTTCCGTCCTAGGCTCCTCCACTGCCACTGTTTTGGCTTCTTTACATCCAACTAAAAAACCGATAAATAAGATTGAAAAAATGAATATCCTCATTGTTAGTGATTATTTTTTAGAGATAAACATAAGTCTTTTTTTATGATATCGAACTATAAAAAGGTCCCTTTTTGATTATCTTTGAAAAAAAGATAAACTATGCAAGCTGCTAAAGTAGTCGATTATTTAGTGGATTGGCTCAGAACCTATTTAGAGAATTCTCATCAAGAAGGTTATATAATTGGTATTTCTGGTGGGATAGACTCTGCAGTAACTTCTACACTGTGTGCCATGACTGGCTATCCACTTCTCTGCCTAGAAATGCCTATCCATCAAGAAGAGTCGCAAGTTCAACGGGCCAGCATCCATATCGAATGGTTGAAAGAAAAATTTGATATAATTTCTTCTCTCAAGGTAGATCTCACTACTACTTTCGATGAATTTCGTTCTGCGGTTCCACAAGACGAAAATCATCCTCAATTAACGTTAACCTTAGCCAATACGCGTGCAAGATTACGCATGACTACTTTGTATTATTTTGCTGGTCTAAACAGATATTTGGTAGCAGGAACGGGTAACAAAATAGAAGATTTCGGAGTTGGATTTTTCACAAAATATGGTGATGGCGGTGTAGATGTGAGTCCGATTGCCGATTTACTAAAGTCACAAGTGTATGAAATTGCTGCTTTCCTAGGTATTGATGAGAGCATTAGGATTGCAAAACCTACCGATGGGCTTTTTGGCGATGATCGTTCTGATGAAGATCAACTGGGGGCTAATTATGATGAATTAGAATGGGCAATGAAAATGCATGATTTAGCGAAAAAAGCAGATGATTTTACTGGCAGAGAAAAAGAGGTTTTCGAAATTTATAGTCGACTCAACCGAATCAATCAGCACAAAATTCAACCAATCCCAATTGCAAAAATACCAAAAGAATTGTTGAGCTAGTCTCAACAATCCTTTTTTTTACCTTTTTTATTATCTAGATTTCCCTAAACGATCGACAACATATTCCACTTTTGTTTTACCATGCGGAATCGGTTTTCCGTTAGCATCGAGATTTACCATCGTGATATTCTCTACTGTAATTATGGTTTGATGTGTCATTTTATTTCTCACCTCACATTTCAGCACCAGAGATGTTCGCCCGAACTTAACCACTTCTAATCCGATCTCGATAATATCACCTTGTTTAGCCGATGCCTGAAAGTTGATTTCTGACATGTATTTGGTTACGACATGTGAATTCTCTAATTGTATAATCGAATACAAAGCAGCCTCTTCATCTATCCAAGCCAATAATCGACCTCCGAAAAGAGATTTATTCGGATTCAAATCCTCGGGCTTCACCCATTTTCTTGTATGAAATTTCATTATTCTATTATTATTTCGTTAGCGGCCATTTCGTTTGCATCGGTTATAAACTGTACTAGATTTAGGGCGTATTTCCCATCTAAAATAGAAGGTTTATTTTCTGTCAATGCTTCAACAATTTCGTTCATCGCATTGGGATGAAAATTCTTCTGTTCGGTAGTTAGTTTATCCGAACAACACAAATGTTTGAGATCTGCATACAATAATTTATTAAGGTATTGGTCGCCTATCTTTATAGTCCCTTTTTCGGCAATAATTGTTATCGTACTTTCGAAGTTTTTGTTAAAAGTTGCGGTTGTGTACACCATATGACCATGGGCAGAATCGGCCTTAAATTCTAGCTTACCACTATCACCAAATTCTGTAATTCCCTGATGATTAAAGTTATATTGCACAGAGCTTAGGCATTTTACATCGTCGAACCAAAAATTCATGATATCTATAAAATGCGAAAATTGTGTAAACAATACGCCTCCGTCCATCTCTTCACTTCCGTGCCAATCTCGTAGTTTATAATAGTTTTTATTTCGATTCCAGAAGCATTGGATATTCACCATATATATTTCACCCAAAGCTTTCTGATCTAATGCATTTTTCACATATTGTACAACGGGTGAAAAACGTAATTGCATGGATGAAAAAACTCGTTTATTGTTTTCTTCTGCCGTGGCTAAAATTGCTTTTGCATTTTCTATATCAAGCGCCATTGGCTTTTCTATTAGTACATTTTTCCCGGCTTGCAAACAACTAATTGCATGAATATGATGCATTCCGTTGGGAGTAGCAATTACAACGACGTCGGTCTCGGTATCGTTCTCTAAAAAGTGTTCTAGAGAAGTGTAATAATCGATATTGGCTGTGCTTTCTTCTAATATCGGTTCTACGAGATCGATAATTGCCACTAATTTTGCACCCACGGTTTCTTTAATTGCCTGATAATGAACTTTACCGATATGCCCGAATCCTAGTATAGAAAATTTTATCATTTTTTTATTTTACCACAAAAGGTAGTTCTATTTAATTATTTTTTCTAAGATTTTTTGTGTAATGAGATAGGTTGGCTTCACTCCTGTAAGGCCTAATCCTCCAGAAGCCAGAGTGCTACCGGTCTCTAGTGGGTTATCGGATGCATAATAGGCATATTGCACTTTTACATCTTCATCGATATGGTGACGTATTTTCGAAGCTATTTGAATAGCTTTTTGATAATGTGCCCCTTCCATTTCTAGCCCGATTGCATCCCAAGATGAATTCTTGAAATATTCTAGAACATCTTTATTTTGTAGAGAGGTTCCCAAAACAGAAATCATCGTACCTTCATACACTCCTAATCTGCTTCCTTTAAAATCTTCTAGGGACAATTCATTTTTAAATGGGTAATTATCGGTTGTACCTTCGAATACATGGGCGGTAGGAATCATTATATCTCCTTTTGTGCCGTCTAAAATTCCGGCTTTTCCCATAATCGAAACCGATTTTACATTCATCTTGAAATGTGTTTTTCCGGTTTTATATGGTTTAAGTAATTCATCCATCGCTTCGAAGGCTTGCTCTCCAAAAGCATAATCCATCACAATCAACACATCTTTACTTGTATCTTGAGCATATGAAAAAGCTGAATTCTTAAAATCTACTTTCTCTAGATCGATAATTTGCACATCGATATTGGTCCCTGATTGATCTTTTATCGCGATAAGACCATTTTCTTGTGAGAACCGATTTATTTCTTCACGCATGATTTTGTTCTTCTCAGCAGAAATTTCTTTGAAAAGATCCAAATCAGTTTTTGGCGAATAAGTTGTTCCTAATGCATCGAATGCGTATAGAGTATTCATCACAGAGTGCATATTTGCACTTATGATATGAAGGTTTTTCTCGTGAAGGTTATTTTTTAGCAAGTTTTTTTTGATTTCATTCGCCCAGGATTCTCCGATCATATGATGGCCGATTGATTCGCGTAAAGTTGAAGTAAAAATAATCTCTCGTTTTTTTACTCCCAACTCATCCTGCTGACTGGTTTTACCCATCCAATAAACAATCTTGAAAAACTTTTCTTTATCGTTTGGTTCGCTAAAATATTTATGTACAGCTTGTGTTTCCTCGAATGTTCTTCCTAAGATGGTTGCTAAGTGCATCAGAGAAATTTCTCTTTCTTTTCTATTAAGCTCTACATTATTAAGAGCAATATTTTCTATTTGCTCCCAAATTCGATGCTTATTGAGCGAAGTATTGTTAAATGCACGATTGGCAATTTTATCGGCTTCATTGTACAAAAACGTTAAATGTGTAAGAATATCGTATACCTCTGATCGGCCACGTGTAATCTCGATATTCATCTGATCATCATCGATACGATAACAAAAACGCCTTCTTTTCTTTGGGATTATCGGTGTAAAAATAGAACGATCGTACCCTTCATCAGCTGTGAAATTAACAAATGGTGTTTCTACGATTCCTTCTGGTAATCGATCGAGAACGTATATCAAACCATTGAGTTCTACTTTCTCTGGATCAGTCATTGTACCATATATTTCCGGATTTATTTCGTACAATAAACCTCGCAATATATTACCTGGTTTCCCAGAAACTCGATAAACGCCACGATGAAATAAGTGACGCATAGATATATAAATTCGCTCGATCGCGTTCGTTGATCTTCTTGCTCTTGATATCGACATATTATTATTTTATTTCTTAGGGTTATTATAGGCTGCATTTATCTCCATGAGTTCATCGTACCATGACTGACCAAACTTTCTAATCAAAGCATCTTTGGTAAATTGTGCTACGTTTACTTGTAATTCTTTGCCTAAGGTACAAGCATCGGAACAAATATCCCAAACATCATAGTTAACCGCACTAAAATTTGAATATTCCTTAACACGAACCGGATATAAATGACAAGAAATTGGTTTCTTATAATCGATGACACCTGCCTCATATGCTTTTTCTATGCCGCACTTAGAATAACCATTTTCTTCAAAAACCAAATAAGCACATTCTTGATGATTGACCAAAGGCGTGGTCCATTCACCATCTTCGTCTATCGTATATTTCCCTTCTCGCTCGATGGCATCTATCCCTTCTTTACGTAAAAAAGGCTTGATATCTTCATAGATATCATCTAAAATATCCAACTCTTCAAAATCCAAAGGTGCACCCGCATCACCTTCTACACAGCAAATACCTTTGCATTTGGATAAATTACAAACGAACTCTTTTTTTAACAATTCTTCTGAAACAAGGGTTTTACCAATTTGAAACATTTTTGCTTATTTTGTAACATGCAAAGATACAACTTTCTATGCGATTTTAATGTATTTTTGTGGTTTGAAGAATGAAAACACTTTTAGAAAATATCCGAACTGTAGACGATTTGCGTAAACTATCGATACAACAATTACCAGAATTGGCCTATGAGCTTCGTGATTTTATATTGGACACACTTTCTGTGAAACCTGGACACTTGGGGGCAAGTTTGGGCGTTGTAGAACTTAGCATTGCCTTGCATTATCATTATCAAACACCGGAAGATTTGCTTATTTGGGATGTAGGCCACCAATCCTACCCGCATAAAATATTGACCGGCAGAAAAGAAAACTTCTACACTTTGCGTCAAAAACAAGGAATCGCTGGTTTTCCTGTTCGTACCGAAAGTATGTTCGACCCTTTTGGTGTTGGCCACTCTTCTACTTCTTTATCTGCTATAATTGGGATGGCAACAGCCGACAATTTGCATCATCGCAACCGAAAACACATAGCAGTTATTGGCGATGCCTCGATAGCCTCTGGGATGGCCCTAGAAGCCATGAATCATTTAGGAGATACGGATCTGGATGTTTTGATCATTCTCAACGATAATTCTATCGGGATAGATCCTTCGGTAGGAGCACTGAAAAGTCACTTCGCACAACTTGACCAACAACGCCCCAATATTTTCGAAAATCTTAATTTGCACTATTTAGGTAGTTTCGATGGTCATTCTTTCGATGATCTTTTCTATGCCTTTTCTTTGGCCGACAATACCAATGGTCCTAAAATAATTCACCTGAAAACCACCAAAGGAAAAGGTTATAAAAATGCAGAAGAAGATCAGGTAAAATGGCATTCACCTGGAAAATTCAACAAAACAACTGGTGAAATCCATAGTCATGCTGCACAAACAACTTATCAAACAGTTTTTGCAGAAACCATGCAAACACTAATGGAACACAATACAGATTTGGTTGCTATTACTCCTGCAATGCTTACGGGAAGTAATTTGATAGAACTGAAAAAAAAATTCCCACAACGCGTCTTCGATGTCGGTATTGCAGAACAGCACGCCCTTACCTTTGCAGCTGGCTTAGCAACCCAAAACTGTTTGCCCTATATGGCTATTTATTCTACTTTTTTACAAAGAGCTTACGATCAATTGATCCATGATATTGCTTTGCAAAACCTACCAGTGGTTTTGTGTATTGACAGAGCAGGTTTTGTAGGAACTGATGGAGCCACCCATCATGGTTATTTTGATTTGAGTTTTCTAAATAGTATTCCGAATACGATTGTAGCAACGGCGAGCAATGTAAAAGATTTTATCGATGTTTTGTACACCGCACAATTCACACAACAACCTTTTGCTATTCGTTTTGCCAAAGAAGAAATCAGCTATTACCAAGAAAAACGTCATCCAGAAAAACTTATTATTGGTGAGGCAAAAGTAAGAACTAAAGGGACAGAAATTGCCATTTGTGCCTGTGGAAAAATTGCCGACCGCATCCGAAAGATAATTCACCGACACCAACTAGAAACAAAAGTTACACTCATCGATTTTGTTTTTATCAAACCAATCAATGACAATATTTTTAGTGATTTAATGAACTTCCGAACGGTTCTCACATTCGAGGATGGAATCCTCAACGGTGGCATGGGTCATACAATTCTCGAGAATTTAATTGCTTTGGATTTTGACGGAAAGATAGAAAACTTCGGTTACCCGGATGCTTTCATTGAGCATGCGACAATCGATGAACTTAATGAATTAGTCGGTTTGGATGATACTAATGTAGAAAAAATAATTTTCGAAAATTTAAACTTTTAACTCCAAATCTCATCCAACCGAAAGATTTCTCGATTTCAGGCATAAGAATTGCAAAGACTTTCATGATATAAAGTTCATATGATGAGGAAAAATCTTATTTTATTTTTTGGCATTTTTGTATTGATGAGCTCTTGTACAGTAACGAGTATGCCTGCATTTTATGACAAATATAGCAAGCAAGGAACTTTGGTTTCTGTACCAGCAATTGCTGTGAAAGCTCTAGGAAAATTGAGTAACAATCAAGAATTTACCAATTACCTGAAATCTTCTAAAATTTTCGTAATGACCGAAGTTTCCGACAGAAAAATGAATCGCGTAATGCGTGACCTAAAATCTTCTGTGCAAGGGGAGCGATATCAACAACCAATTCACCTGAAAAAAGGCAGCAAAACTATCGAAGTTGCTTTACAAGAAAATCAAAACCGCGTGAAGGGAATGATTTTGGGTATAAGTGGTTTTAATACGGTTTTGGTTATTCAATCAAAAGTAGATATCCCGAAAGAAACAATCCATAATGCACTAAATGAAATCAATGATGATTTTATCGATGATTTGATGGATTTATTGGTTAACTAAAAATCCAATCCTAACAAAAAATTCTGTCTTTTTTCGACTATCTTTGTGCCATGAGTGGAAAATTATATTTTGTTCCTACTCCTGTAGGCAATTTAAAAGACATGACTTTTCGGGCTGTGGAAGTTTTGCAATCGGTGGATATTATTTTGGCCGAGGATACCCGAAATAGTGGAGTTTTATTGAAACATTATAACATTTCTACTCCTATGCGTGCCTATCATATGCACAATGAACATCGGGCAACGGAAGATATTGTCCAGCAATTACAGAGAGGTCAACAAATCGCTTTGATTACAGACGCCGGAACGCCAGGTATCTCTGACCCTGGATTTTTATTGGCAAAGGCTTGTGTAGAACACAAAATCTCTATGGAATGTTTACCTGGAGCAACAGCTTTTGTACCCGCATTGGTAGTTTCTGGTCTACCCAATAATGAATTTACTTTTGTTGGATTTTTACCGGTTAAAAAAGGCAGAAAAGCAAAACTAGAATTATTAGCCAACGAAAAAAATACCTTGGTTTTTTATGAATCTCCTCATAAAATTGGTAAAACATTACACGATTTGGCAAACTATTTCGGGAAAGAAAGAAATGCAAGCTTATCCAGAGAAATTTCTAAAAAGTTCGAAGAAACTTTGCGTGGAACTTTGGCCGAATTGATCCTAATCACCGAGCAACGCTCTCTAAAAGGTGAAATGGTATTGATTGTAGAAGGCAAAAAATAAAATCTGATTACTCATGGAAACGGATATCTTTTATATTCATTTGCCAAGTTGCTTTACCTTGCCAATAATTTTGCTCTAAAGTATAAACTGCATCAAAAGGAACGCCCAAAATAAGTTTATCTTTTGTATTACCTAATTTGAAGCCAATTGCCGTAAAAGTCATTCTTTCACTTCTTTGATGAACTAGGAAACGCAAATGTTCTCCATCTTTCCCCATTGCACGTACATCGGTAGCTACTAGATCTTTGGACAAAAAAGTAGGATTCATATTTTCGGGTCCGAAAGGCCCCATCTGGTGTAATATCTTTTTAAAAGAAGAACTGATTTCTTTTAGTTTTATTTCTTTATCAATTTCTATGGTAGGAATTCTTTGTGATTCTTGTATAGAGTTTTTCACTGTTTCCTCGAAGCTTTCTCGGAAGGCTAAAAAGTTCTCTTCTTTTAATGTTAATCCTGCAGCTGCCATATGTCCTCCAAATTTTTCGAGGAACTGAGAGTTCAAATTCAATGCTTGATACAAATCAAAACCTTTTACAGAACGTGCAGAAGCCACCAATTCGCCATCATTTCCTTTGGTAAAAACAAGAGTAGGTTTGTAGTATAAATCTACCAAACGAGAAGCTACAATCCCAATCACACCCTTGTTCCATTCTGGATCATAAACAACGGTGGTATAATTTAGACTATGATCAATTTCGCTCAATTGTTCGATTGCTCCATCGGTTATATCCGAATCTAGATCACGTCGACGTTCGTTTAGTTTTTTTATTTTATTAAGATACTTTACAGCTTCGTAATCATCACTACTCAACATTAACCTTACCGCATCGTAAGCATGTTCTATCCTACCTGCAGCATTAATTTTCGGTGCAATTGTAAAAACTAAATTCGAAATATTGAGATTTTTCTGGATATTATCAGGAATCATTTTTGCAAACCCTGGACGAGGATTTTCATTGATTCTCTTCAGACCAAAATATGCTAGAATTCTATTTTCGCCTGTTATCGGTACAATATCAGCTGCAATACTCACAGCCAACAAATCGAACAAAGGTTCTAAAGTATCGAAAGGTAATTGATTATGCATCGCAAATGCATGCATCAATTTAAAGCCAACCCCACAACCCGAAAGCTCTTTGTACGGATAGGGACAATCTTTTCTTTTGGGATCGAGAACGGCTACTGCATTCGGAATATCTTTTCCTGGTAGATGGTGATCACAAATAATATAATCGATGCCTTTTGTTTTGGCATATTCTATTTTATCCAATGCTTTAATACCACAATCTAATGCAATGATAAGACTCACATCATTATCATGAGCAAAATCGATGCTTTGAACAGAAACGCCATATCCTTCCTTATAACGATCTGGTATATAGTAACTTAAATTCGAATAATAGTTGGATAAATATTCATAAACTAAGGTTACAGCTGTTGTTCCATCAACATCATAATCACCATAAATCAAAATATTTTCTTGATTTCTGATTGCTTTCTGTAACCGATCTATAGCTACATCCATATCTTTCATCAGGAATGGATCGTGCAATTTCTCTAAAGATGGTCTGAAATACGCTTTGGCTAAATCGAAAGTATTAATTCCACGTTGCAACAAGATAACGGCCAATGCTTCTGGCACATTGATCAGTTGCTCCATGTGTAGGACATCCTCTTCCTTGGGTTGAGGTTCTAAAAGCCATCGGTTTTTCATTAGGATTTTTTATTGATAGGTAAAGATAAGGCAGGAAAAGTTTATAAAAAAAGGGAAATTCTTATTTCCCTTTTTCTACATATTTACTTATTTACTTCTTTCACATATTTTTCTAGAGCCATTGTCATGGAGGGTGTTTCTTTTGTTGGGACTTCGATATCGATTCGTAAGCCTAATTCTTTTGCCATATCTACCGTCGATTTACCAAATGCAGCAATTCGTGTGTTTTCTTGTTTAAAATCTGGAAAATTATCGAATAAAGATTTTATTCCAGAAGGGGTGAAAAACACAAGAATATCGTATTTCACATCTTCTAAATCTGATAAGTTGCTGGATACGGTTCGGAATAAAATTCCTTTTTGCCAATCTATTTTCAGATTATTTAAGGTGTTCGGAATTTCATCTTTCATCACATCTGAGCATGGCAATAAAAACTTTTCGTCTTTATGTTTTTTCAACAAAGGTACCAAATCGGCAAATGTTTTTCCTCCTGTGAAAACTTTTCGTTTTCTGTAAACGATATATTTTTGTAAATAAAAGGCAATAGCTTCTGACTCGCAAAAATATTTCATTGTATCGGGTACGGTATAACGCAAATCTTCTGCCAAACGGAAAAAATGATCAATTGCATTACGGCTTGTGAAAATTACGGCTGTAATTCGATTAAAATCAATCTTTTGATGACGGACATCTTTTGCGTCTACGCCTTCTACTTGAATAAAAGGTCTAAAATCGATCTTGATTTTGTTGTTCTTCTCCAATTCATAATAAGGAGAAGATTCGTTTTGAGGTTTTGGTTGTGAAACTAGTATTGATTTAACTCGCATAGTAAAATTAGATTACCTTACCCGTGAAAAGCAATTTTATTAGCACTAAAATGGGTAAAATTTCTAGAGTGCAAAGGTATAAAATATTATGATACCAAATCTTAGAAAAGTTGTTTTTTTGCGACACATACCGGTAAAATAACTCCCACAAACGGTTAATTACTAAAAAAATAGTTGCCGATAACATTATATATACTTTCGGGATTGAACTATAAAAAAACAGAAAGCTCAAAACCATTAAAACCAAAACATTTCTTGCATTGACATAACTCGATGAGTTGAAAAAAAATCGAAAGTCTTGTTCTTCATAAAAAGCATTGTGATAAAACAACTCTAGAATCACCTTTACGAACATGACTCCCGTTACAACACCTAAAACTATGAGAAATTTTGTAAATGAATGCTGAATGTCTTGACTAAAGTTTATATCAAAAAAATTGATTATCAATAGAGTTATCAACACAACATTAAGTACATTAATCACCATACTAAACACAAAGGTATTGTCATCGGCAAAATTCATGTATTCGTTTCGGTTACTCAACACATGAAAGTTGCTAGCAAATAAAAATTTTACGGCACAAATCATCAACAAACATCCTACTAGGACATACAAAACCCAGTCTGGTGTAGGCGCAAAACGTGCAATTGGTATTAAGTCTACTAGTTGCATAATCTTTTACAAAAATAAACAAAGAACTTAAGTATTGTTTATATTTGTTCACTCAAATTTCTAATCAATGCCCAAAAATTTGGTCATCATCCCAACTTATAACGAAAAAGAGAATATCGAATCTATATTGAAAAGTGTTTTCGTGCTGCAACCTCAGTTTGATGTTTTGGTTGTAGACGATAATTCACCAGACAAAACTGCTGATATTGTTCGTTCGTTGCAAAAACAATTTCCAGATCGATTGTTTTTAGAAGTAAGAAAAGTAAAAGACGGTTTGGGACGTGCGTATGTACATGGTTTTCAGTGGGCAATAAAAAACAATTACGATTTTATTTTCGAGATGGATGCTGACTTTTCTCACAATCCGAATGATTTGCCTATATTATTACAAACCCTTCAGACAAAAGCAGATATGGTGATTGGGTCGCGTTACTTAACCGGTGTAAATGTGGTCAATTGGCCAATGAACAGGGTTTTGTTGTCTTATTTTGCTTCGAAATATGTTCGTTTCATTACGCGTTTACCAATTCATGATAGCACAGCAGGTTTTGTTGGATATCGTTCAGAAGTGTTAAAAGATTTAGATTTGAGCAAAATTCGTTTCAAAGGATATGGATTTCAGATAGAAATGAAATACCGTACATGGGTAAAAGGTTATCGTTTGATAGAAGTACCAATTATCTTTACGAATCGTGTCTTAGGAGAGTCGAAAATAAGTTCTAATATTATGGGAGAAGCTGTTTTTGGAGTAATTGCTCTTCGGTTGAGTAAAATTTTTGGTAAGCTATGAGAAAAACCTTATCGATCGTATTATTAAGCTTCGTTTTCTTGGCATGTGAGGAGGCGAATATTCCGAAACCCAATAATTTGGTTTCTAAAAAGGAAATGACAAGTCTGATGAGCGATTTGTACCTTCACCAAACGATGATGCAAAATGCCTATGAAAATCAGGACATAAAAAGTTATGCACAAAACGCTTTGGCGGTACTCAAAAATCACAATATAACTTTAGAAGCTTTCGAAGCTAGTTACGAATATTATAATTCTAATCCTACCCTATACAAAGCTATCCTAAAAAACGCTAAAGACCAGCTTGTCAATAAATTACCAAAAGAAGAGAAGGAAAAATATTTACAGACACAGCAAGAAATCCTACAACAAGAGGAAGAAAGGAAAAGGCGAGAAAAGTTACAATTCTAATTAGTGATAAGTTGGGTGATTGTGTAGATAATCAATCCGACCAAACCCCCGACCAAAGTTCCATTGACACGAATATATTGAAGGTCTTTCCCTACCTCTAATTCTAATTTATTGCTTAATTCTCTACCTGACCAATTATCGACTGTTTTACTTATCAATAATTCTACCTCACCAACATTTCTAAGAATTAATCGGTAAATGAACAAGCGAATCCAACCATTGATTTTACGTTGTAATTCGTTATCGGTTTCTAGGGTTAAAGCTAGTTTTTCGATATTTTTACGAAGATAATTTCGCATTGTAGAATTTTCTTCTTCGAAACTTTGTGTGAGACTCTCCTTCAGAGTTTTCCATAAATCGACTGTATAATGCTTCATTCGTTCATCTGTAATAAAATCATCTCGTATTACCGAAAGTCGATATTTCCAGTCGGGTGAAGTAGAAATTTTATCAACCACCTCTCTTAAACTTTTTTCTATGTTTAGTCGAAATTCGTGCTGCTCATCTTGTTGTATTTCTTCTAAATAAGTGACCACTCCTTCAACCACTCCTTTCGAGATGCGCTTACCTACAAACATAGAAATTATCGGATGTTTTTCTTCTAATTTTTCTTTGATTATTCCATTGCTATCGTACATATAATCAATAGCTTTTGGTAAAATTGCATTAATGATTTCGGTATGTTTATTTCGGTCGAGCATATAGTTTACCGACGAAGCAACAAGCGCTTGTAAATCGAACTGTCTTAACATTTCTGCTCCTTTATCACTGAGAAAATTTACAACATCCTCGTCATTAAGGTCTCGAACAATTTTCGATGAGATATTCATCAATTCCTCTTCTAACAAATGTTGATTGTCTGGTTTTTTCAGCCAATTATTTGCCAAGCTCACAACGTCTAACTTTTCTATATAGGGACGAATATTTGTCGGAGTCAAGAAGTTTGTTTGCACGAAATTACCAAGATTGTCGCCGATAGCATTTTTACTTCTTTCGATAAGATTGGTATGAGGAATTTTTAGTCCCAAAGGATAACGAAAAAGCGCAGTTACCGCAAACCAATCTGCCAAAGCCCCTACCATTGCTGCTTCTGAGAAAGCTTTCACATATCCCATCCAAGGCTTCGGAGTTTCTTGTTCTAGAAAAACCATCCATAAATAGAGTAAGGTCATCAGTACAAAAAGTCCAGTTGCGATGGCTTTATGTTTGCGTAATTGTTTTTTTTTTTCGTCGGTTGTCATGTAAAAATAGTCAATCCAGAATCTAGAAAATCAGAAATTAAATTCTGTTTAATAATTAATTTATTTCGGGATAAACCAAAATAGGGATCTGAAGAGATTGCAATAGTTTCTTACTGTAATTTCCTTTAAAAATTCGCTCGATACTGTTCATATCTCGATGAATGAGACACAATACATCTATATTTTTTTGGGTTACAAAATCTGCAATACCTTTGTTGATATCTTTATTAACGAGTACAGTAATTTCTAGTTCATCATCCTTAAATTCTCTTTCCCAAAAATTTTTCACTAATGCTGCATCGCTATCCAAAATATTATCTTTGGCAATATGAACCAGCTCTAGTGGTCCTCCGTTTCGTTTTGCTAAAACAATTAATTTCTCTAATGTGCGACGTTCTTTTTCTAATAAACGGCTTGCAAAACCTAATCGTTTTTCGGGTTTGAAACTAATGTTTTTCGGGATAGCCAAAACCGGTACAGAACTTACATTAAAAGCATTTATCGTATTGGTGCCCAACCACTTATCATTCATTGTATTTGCACCATCTGTTCCCATTACCACATACAAATAATCATGTTTACTGAGCATTTCTTGCATATTGATAATTAAATCACCCGACTCGAAATAGCCTTGAAGATTGATTTCGAAATGTTCATTTTGATGATCTTTGATCGTTTCAAGATAGTCTAAATAATCACTGAATTTTGCTCTGTTGATTTCTTGTGTATCAAGATATACATTCGAGGTTACGTGCAGTACATCAATATCTACGTCGTATAATTTTGCTAAATTCAACGCATAAAGAAATGCATTATCTGCTGCTGCCGAAAAATCTGTAGGAAACAATATTTTTTTCATATCCTGTTTTTTTATTTTTAGTAGAATAGGTTAATCAATAAGCTGATTTGATAGTCTAAATTTAGACAATTACCTTCAGATATCAGATAGTTTACAGATTTTATTTATGTTATTTTTTTGGCAACAATTTATATCCTACCAAAAAATAGAATCAATACCCAAATCGACGAAGATCTATATCGCGTTTACGCCAGTCTTTTTTCACTTTTACATACAGTTTAAGAAAGACTTTTTTATCGAAAAACTTTTCCAATTCTTCTCGTGCTTCCTTTCCTACTCTCGATAAAGCTTCTCCTTTGCGTCCTATGATAATTCCTTTTTGCGAATCACGCTCGACATAAATATCAGCTTCTATATAAATCATGGTCATCTCTTCTTTAAATCGCTCGGTAACCACTTCTACCGCGTACGGAATTTCTTTCTCATAATGCAAAAGAATTTTCTCTCGAATCACTTCATTTACTATAAATCTCTCCGAGCGATCAGTCAACTGATCTTCTGGATAATACATTGGGCCGTTGGGTAGTAGCTCTATGATTTTATTGATCAACAAATCGATGTTGAAATTTTCTTTGGCAGAAATTGGTAAAATCTGTGCGTTGGGTAATAAAGCATGCCAATGATCTACCGCTTGATCAAGTTTTTCCTGGGAAACCAAATCTATTTTATTGAGCAAAATTAAAGTCGGCACATTGGCTTGCTGAATTTTCTCGAAAATTTCTTCATTCTTCATTCGTTTCTCACCCACTTCTACTACATAGAGCAAAACATCTGCATCGATTAAAGACTCTTTCACAGAATCCATCATAAGATTTTGCAATTCATACGCAGGATCTATAACTCCTGGCGTATCCGAAAACACTATCTGATAATTTTCTCCGGTAAGAATTCCTTTTATACGATGACGCGTCGTCTGGGCTTTGTGTGTTGCAATCACCAAACGCTCTTTCATTAGTAAATTCATTAAGGTCGATTTCCCAACATTCGGATTACCAATAATATTTACAAATCCCGACTTGAAGTTTTCATTGTTTCCCATTGCACAAAGGTACACTTTTTAGTATTTTGATAGAAGTAGGATGATAAGTTTGATGATTATTTTTCGATTTTGGATTAATCTTTGCATTTTATTACTTGATAAATAACACAATAGTTTTATATTTATCTATAAATTTTTTGAAAAAGGAAAATTATGAAAGTGGAATTAATTGCAAAGGAAGATGTACAAAACTATAAGTTTCTTACCGCCTCAAAAGAAGAAAGAAACGTGTTGCAGGAAAAATTAATCGGTGCACAAAGATTAGGAAATGAGTTCAAAGCAAAATCATATATTACGTTTCAGACCGATCAAGGTCCCAAAAAAATAGAAACCACCGTATGGTCTGTAACCGAAAAATATTTACAAATCAAAAACGGAGTTTTAATTCCGCTAAGCTCACTAATCGATATTAGCTATTAATATCAGAAAATTTATTGTATCAAGATATCCTAAGAAAAAATAGAAGCAGAAGACACTTAGTATTAGGTGTCTTTTCTTTATCTTAGACCCATGAAGCAAAAAAAAGATTTTTCTCAATTATATTTTGATAGAAAGTTGATATTCAACCAACACTCATCAAATACAGTAGAGTTGGATAGCGTACAAGTAAAAGATTTGTACACCTATGAAGATGTGAAAAACTTAAAACAAATCGGTTTTCTATCGGGTGTAGCGCCTTTTTTACGCGGACCATATACCACTATGTACGTACGACAGCCATGGACAATACGTCAATATGCAGGATTTTCTACAGCCGAAGAATCCAATGCTTTTTATAAAAGAAATTTAGCAGCTGGGCAAAAAGGTCTATCCGTTGCTTTTGATTTAGCTACACATCGCGGTTATGATTCTGACCACGAACGAGTAGTGGGTGATGTCGGGAAGGCTGGTGTGGCAATAGATTCAGTCGAAGACATGAAAATTCTTTTCGACTCTATTCCACTCGACAAAATTTCGGTTTCGATGACTATGAACGGAGCTGTATTGCCAATTCTTGCTTTTTATATCGTTGCTGCAGAAGAACAAGGTGTAGATCAGACTCAACTTTCGGGGACTATCCAAAATGATATCCTGAAAGAATTTATGGTGAGAAACACCTATATTTATCCACCTGCTGCTTCGATGAAAATTATCGCCGATATATTCGAGTATACCTCTCAACATATACCTCGTTTCAATTCAATTTCCATTTCTGGTTATCATATGCAAGAAGCAGGTGCAACGCCAGTACTTGAAATGGCTTATACCCTTGCCGACGGATACGAATATGTAAAAACAGGTATTGCAGCTGGTCTCAAAGTTGATGATTTTGCTCCACGCTTATCATTCTTTTGGGCTATTGGTATGAATTTCACGCAAGAAGTAGCAAAAATGAGAGCCGCACGAATGCTTTGGGCAAAATTGATGCAAGAATTCGAGCCAACCAACAAAAAATCATTAATGCTTCGTACACATTGCCAAACATCGGGCTGGAGTCTCACCGAGCAAGAACCATATAACAATATTGGTCGCACTGCAATTGAAGCTTTAGCCGCTGCATTAGGTGGCACACAATCACTTCACACCAACGCACTAGACGAAGCCATTGCTTTGCCGACAGATTTTTCTGCACGTATTGCCCGAAATACGCAAATCATCCTACAAGAAGAAACACAAATATGTAGAACAGCCGATCCTTTAGGAGGAAGCTTCATGATCGAGTGTCTGACCAATGAAATGGCTAATCAAGCATGGAATTATATTCAGGAGGTTAACGAGTTAGGTGGGATGACTAAAGCGATAGAAGCAGGAATACCAAAAATGAGAATTGAAGAGTCTGCAGCTAAAAAACAAATAAAAATAGATTCAGGTGAAGATGCAATTATTGGTGTTAATGCCTACCGTTCACAGTTAGAACAAGAGGAATTCGAAATTTTAGAAGTTGACAATACCAGCGTACGCCAGAAACAACTAGAGCGTTTACAACAAATTAAAAAAAATAGAAACCAAACCAAAGTTGATGAAATATTAACTAAAATTACCCAAGCAGCAAAGAATGGTAAAACAAACTTATTAGCCTTGTCTATAGAAGCAGCTAGAAGACGTGCTACTTTAGGTGAAATTTCAGATGCATTAGAAAGTGTGTTTGGGCGTCACAGAGCAGAAACAAGAGGTATACAAGGTGTTTACGCAATGGGAGCAAGCAATATGAATAGTTTTGAAGAAGCAAGAAAGTTAGCAGATAAATTTGCTGATCAAGAAGGTAGAAGACCTAGAATTATGGTCGCTAAAATGGGGCAAGATGGTCATGACCGAGGCGCAAAAGTTGTAGCAACTTCATATGCAGATATGGGATTCGATGTTGATATCGCACCACTATTCCAGACGCCAAAAGAAGTAGCTAAGCAAGCCGTAGAAAATGACGTTCATATATTAGGCATATCTTCTTTGGCTGCTGGTCACAAAACTTTAGTACCAGAAGTTATTCACGAACTATCTTTGCTTGGTCGGACAGATATATTTATTGTAGTAGGAGGCGTTATCCCAAAACAAGATTATGAATTTTTGTATGAAAAAGGTGCTCAAGCAATTTTCGGACCTGGAACTAACCTTGCTGAATCTGCTATTACTGTATTACAAAAACTACTCGATAAATAAGAAAATTAACAAGACCACGACTAGAAAATCATTGTCAACTGGCAATGATTTTTTTGTTTCGTATAGATTAAGATTTCTGTAGGATGAAGTAGAAAAGATAGTTCTTGAGTTAAAACCTACAAGCTGATGCATTGATT
>NZ_KV798549.1:84636-102517 GCF_001809725.1 Weeksella sp. HMSC059D05 | reverse complement strand
CCCGCCCATCGCCAATACGCGGCACGTTGTACAACATTTAAAATGACAACGGTTAAAAAAAGGGCTAACCATCCAAAGTCGAGTGTTTGAAAATCGACACCAAAGAAAAGAGTAAACGAGTTAAGCTGAAAATCGTTAAGAGTAGCAATTCTCATTAATTAAAATTTTATGATAATGAAAAAAATAAGAAAAATTGCAGAAAATCCTATTATGGCTCTATTTATGTGTTCTTTAATACTTTTTGTAAGTTGTAACCAAGATGATATTGCTACAAATAGTGCTTTAAATGAACTTAGTGGTGAAGAGTTGTTTAAATCAATAATTTTTGTAGATGGAGAAGCAACTTCATCAATTCCAATTCTTGATAATATTAATATCTATGAAACATTAGGAAGTCAGGAAAAAATTGATGAATATAAGAAGCTTCAAAATGAGACAATTGAATTCATCAAACAACAATCACCTAATTACTTTGATGAATTTAAATCGAATATTACTTCCAAAGATCCACAAAAAATTTCAAGTACTTTGAACCAAGTAGGGAATTATTTAATTCCTTTTGCTAATGAAAAATTGAAAGTTCATGGTATCAAGGCAGAGGATATAGTAAAAGAATATAAAGACAAATATAATGATGATGAAATGTCTATTAACAATTCTGCTCAGGGCAAATGTTTATATGAAGCAATTGTTATTGTTGCGGTTGGTGCAGTAGCGCTGGCTGTTTATATATGGGCAGCTGTAGCTAGATGGGAGGTTGTAACTTATCCAGATGAGGAAATTCAGAAACAAGGGTCATTATATAATGAAGAACTTTCTATTTCAATAGCTGAAAACATATAGAGTTGATGAAACGTACAGTAATTTTGGCATCACTTTTATTAACTATGGCTTTATTTTTTTACATGATAGTAATTTCTGTGCCAAATAATGCACTTTCTTTAAACAATTCGGTTTTTAATAATTCAAAAATGAACGCCCTACTCCCTGAGGGTTGGGCGTTCTTTACAAGAAGTCCGAGAGAGGAGCAAGTTTATATTTATACCTACAAGGATTTAAATAAAGTATCACTCAAAAATACTGATATCAGTCAATTTTTGGGAATAAAAAGAAAAAATCGTTTTATTCAAGATAAACTTGGTAAGATAGTGTCTGGTATTGAGTCTAAATACTGGTTTAAATATAATACTAGTAAAGATATAGAACATATATTAGATTCATTAAATTACATAACGGTCTCGGTAGAAAAGCCATCTTTATGTGGTGAATACATAATTGAAGTCCGTAGAACAATGCCATGGGCTTATTACAAATCTGAACTATCAAAAAACATTGCTCAAGACAGAAAACTTGTTAGAGTTGGTTTTGAATGTAAAAATAATTAAACTATGAATTCAATTTTTAAGTATTTTGAAAAAAAGATTGATTCTGGAGTATATTGGACTAATTACTTAGGACTTGGAAGAAGTCTATTAGCGTTAGGGCTTTTACTAACTTTAGTTTTTAATAGTAACGATGTTTTATTTTCATACGGAATAAACAATCAAGATTTCTTAAAGTGCAACGGTATAAATAGAATAAGTTTATATTGTTTACTGGATAACGTTGTGTTGACTAAATCTATTTCTATAGCTGTTTTATTACTAGTAATTATAGGTGTTTATCCTAGATTTACTTGTATATTACATTGGTGGGTTGCATATAGTTTTGCTACTTCATCATACATTGTTGATGGTGGAGACCAAATTGGAAGTATCCTAACATTTTTCTTGATCCCCATTTGTTTGTTGGATAAACGAAAATTTCATTGGAATAGAATAAACTTTAAGCCAACTTTCATTGAAAAAAATATAGCTTTCTTTTCTTATTTGATAATTGCAGTTCAAGCATCAATAATATACTTCCATGCTTGTGTTGGAAAATTTGTAATTGATGAATGGGTAAATGGAACAGCGGTATATTATTGGGTTACAAATTCAGTTTTTGGAATAAACGATAATTTATTATTTTTAGTAAACCCACTTTTTAAATCTCCATTAATAATGCTTCTAATAACGTGGGGGTGTTATTATTGGAATTATTTTTGGCTGTCAATATATTTTTAACTAACAAGAAGGTTAAGTTTTTATCATTATTTCTTGGCATTGCTTTTCATTTCCTAATTATAGTTGCTCATGGTTTAGTTAGTTTCTTTTTTTCTATGACTTCGCTTTTAATAATCTATTTAATATCAAAAAATTATAATTATGTTACAAACAGGAATAATTGAGTCACTAATTTTTTTAGCAATAACTATTCTTTATTTTGTGTTTCAACCGAAATCAAGAAACGGAATTTATGGTTATAGGACACCATTATCAAAGAAATCAGATAAACATTGGGTAATTGCTAATAAATTGGCATCCAAAATACTTTTATTTTCTTCGATTTTTATTTTCATTATTTCTGTGATAATGAAATATGCTTTAGATAAAAATCCACGAGGTATTTTTTTAGTTTTACTGCTTATTAGTTTTGTAATGACCTTTTTAATGGTTGAAAAGAAATTAAGAAGTCTATAAACGTTGTACAACATGGCATAAGCGTAATGCGGGCTAAAGTGCTAAAATTAAACGAATTGAACATTAATAAACATAATGGTAAACCGAAAGTGAAGTGCATCTAATCCCGCACTACGCTTATACGTTACCGTTGTAAGCAATGGTAACGGACGACACCATCAAGAGCCAACAATGACGAAACACAAAGATTTAATTTTTGCCCAACACACATTTTTTTGTTTTTCTGCCACCGCACAAGTGGCACATTTGGTTTTTCCCGACACACAAAGCCAACGCTCAAAAAACCAAAAGAGCCACTTTTTCCCATCCAAAATAACAGCGTTTTGAATTTTTTACTAACTTTGCAAAAGAATATGAAAGTCTTTTCCTCCATACTGGCACTCTATATGATGGTATTATTTATAATGCCTTGTGCTGATATGTATGAAAAAGATGTATTTAATAATCACGAGCATTCTACCGAAATAACACATCAGGACAACCACGAACATACAGACAGCGATTTATGTACACCTTTTTGTTTATGTGGTTGTTGTGGAATAGTTTCCGGAGTAGTTCTTCAATGGAACGTGTTTAATATAGGCAAGGCAAAGACTTTTGACCTGTCAAAGCCTAAAGTTTACTATAAATCTACCTTTATATCCCACTATCTGGGGGGAATTTGGCAACCGCCAAAGATTAATGCATAATTTTTAATGTTTTAATGATTATAGCTTTTTGCGTACAGCAATAAGCTGAATGTTTTGGGTCATACTTCGTATTTCTCGTATTCATAATCATTGCAATTTATCATTAATTATTCATCATTAATCACAATAGAAGTGTTAAATAGTATTATAAAATTCTCTATAAAGAATAAGTTCATTATAGGATTGATGACCTTGTTTCTCATCATTTGGGGGGTATGGAGTGCCAAGCAAATCCCCATTGATGCCCAACCTGACATTACAAACAATCAGGTTCAGATTATTACCCTGTCGCCTACATTGGCAGGACAAGAAGTAGAACAATTAGTAACATTTCCCGTAGAGCAAAGTATCGTTAATCTTCCAAAAGTAGAAGAGATAAGAAGTGTTTCAAGATTTGGATTATCTGTTGTAACCGTTGTCTTTCAAGATAATGTCGATATTTATTTTGCACGACAGTTAGTAAGCCAACAGCTGAAAGAAGCACAAGACCAGATACCTGACGGGATTGGAACACCTGAACTTGCTCCTGTCAGTACAGGTCTTGGCGAAGTGTACCAATATATTCTTCACCCCAAAGAAGGCAGTGAAGACAAATATTCCGCAATGGATTTGCGGACAATGCAGGACTGGATTGTTGCCAGACAACTTTACGGTACTCCGGGAATTGCAGAAGTCAATAGTTTCGGTGGTTTGCTTAAACAGTACGAAGTTTCTATCGACCCAAACCGCATCAAGGCAATGGACGTTAGTATTTCCGATATTTTTACCGCCCTCGAAAACAACAACCAAAATACCGGAGGTGCATATATCGATAAGAAGCCCAATGCTTACTTTATTCGCGGGATTGGTCTGGTTACTTCATTGGAAGATGTAGGAAATATCGTCGTTAAAAATACAGGTAGCGTTCCGGTATTTATCAAAGATGTGGCAGAAGTACAATTTGGTCACGCAACCCGGTACGGAGCATTGACCTATAATGGCGAAGTAGATGCTGTGGGTGGGATTGTAATGATGTTGAAGGGAGAAAACACCTCTGAAGTTGTAAAAAGTATCAAAGAAAAAATACCGGTTATCCAACAATCTCTACCCGAAGACGTGGTCATAGAACCATTTTTAGACAGAATGGATTTGGTTGATAGAGCGATAAGTACGGTTCAAAAGAACCTCATTGAGGGCGCACTGATTGTTATTTTTGTATTAATTCTATTCCTGGGGAATTTCAGAGCAGGACTGATTGTAGCCTCAGCCATACCGCTATCTATGCTTTTTGCGTTGGGAATGATGCGGCTGTTTGGTGTAAGTGCCAACCTGATGAGTATGGGGGCTATTGATTTCGGATTGGTAATAGATGGTTCCCTGATTGTTGTTGAAGCGACAATGCATCATTTGGGCTTGCGGAAATCCACACAAAGACTTACGCAGGCAGAAATGGATGAAGAGGTATATGAATCTGCACGGAAAATTCGTACGAGTGCCGCATTTGGCGAAGTTATCATCCTCATTGTCTATATCCCTATCCTTACTTTGGTGGGTATAGAGGGTAAAATGTTTACGCCAATGGCACAGACTGTAAGTTTTGCCATTTTGGGAGCATTGATTTTGTCCTTTACCTATATCCCGATGATGAGTGCTTTGTGTTTGTCTAAAAAGCCGATTACCAAAAAGAATTTTTCAGACAAAATGATGGACTATCTTCAAGGGGTTTATAAACCATTGTTAGAAAAAGCCATTCGGATGAAATATGTGGTTATTGCGGTTGCCGTTGGGCTGTTTACCATAAGTATATTCTTTTTTTCACGGATGGGCGGAGAGTTCCTGCCAAAATTGGGCGAGGGCGATTTTGCTTTCCACTGTATCCTGCCACAAGGAACATCGTTAAGCCAAAGTCTGGAAACCTCTATGCAGGCATCAAGGATAATCAAGGAATTTGACGAAGTGAGAATGGTCGTAGGCAAGACTGGTGCTGCCGAAGTACCGACAGACCCGATGCCTCCCGAAGCCACCGACCTGATGATTATCCTAAAACCGCAGGACGAATGGAAAACAAAAAAATCCTATGACGAGCTTTCCAATGAAATGATGGAGAAACTTGAAGTTATTCCCGGTGTATTCTTTGAAGCCAATCAGCCGATACAGATGCGGTTTAATGAACTGATGACAGGTATCAGGCAGGATGTAGCCGTTAAGATATTCGGAGAAGACCTCGACAGTTTGTTGGTTTATGCCAATAAAGCGAATGCTATTATTCAAACAGTAGAAGGTGCGACTGCTCCGCAGGTAGAACGGGTAGCAGGTCTTCCCCAAATCAATATCGAATATGACCGTACCCGAATAGCCAATTACGGCTTGAATGTACAGGAAATAAACGATATTGTCAGCACTGCGTTCGCAGGTAAATCAGCAGGTGTGATTTATGAAAACGAACGAAGATTTGATTTGGTGGTACGGCTTGATGAAGCCCACCGCAGTTCCATTGAGGATGTGAGCAATCTGTTTATCCCACTACCAAACGGCGACCAAATACCGCTTTCACAGGTTGCAAACATTGATTACAAATTAGGGCCCGCACAAATCAGCCGTGAAGGCGGTAAACGAAGAATATATGTCGGATTTAATGTACAAGGGCGGGATGTAGCAAGTGTTGTAGAAGAAATTCAGGATAAATTGGCTGAACAGATTAAGCTACCGACAGGTTATTATTTTACTTATGGTGGTCAGTTTGAGAACCTCCAAAAAGCTACCGACAGATTACTCATAGCAGTACCTATCGCCCTGCTTTTGATTTTTATCCTGTTATACTTCACGTTCCATTCGTTCAAGGAAGCCGTTTTGGTCTATACGGCTATCCCGATGAGTGCCATTGGAGGCGTATTTGCCCTTTTATTGCGGGATATGCCATTCAGCATATCGGCAGGTGTCGGATTTATTGCTCTGTTCGGTGTTGCTGTTCTGAACGGGATTGTACTGATTGCCACGTTCAATAGACTGGAGAAAGAGGGTTGGAACGAGATTGTTCCGAGAATTATCGAGGGAGCTAAAACAAGGCTTAGGCCTGTATTGATGACAGCATCTGTGGCAAGTTTAGGTTTTTTACCAATGGCATTGAGTACAAGTGCAGGTGCAGAAGTACAAAAACCGTTGGCAACGGTCGTTATCGGAGGATTGATTTCAGCAACTGCATTGACGTTGTTCGTGCTGCCCTTGCTGTACCTCGTATTTATGAGAAACCAAAAACCTCCGAAAAACAATAAAACGAAAGCCATAGCACCCGTGTTGTTGCTGTTTGTGTTCTTGGGTTTCTCTCAAAACGGTAAGGCACAAACTCCGATAAATGTCGATAAAGCTATCGAGATAGCAATGGAGAATAACCCTCAGCTACGTTCCAAAAATATGGATATTCAATCTGCCCAAAGCCTTAGCAAGACGGCGTATGAACTGCCGAAGACCGGTGTAGATTTCCAATATGGGAATATTAACAGTTTCGAATTTGATAACGGCTTCCAAATTTCACAGACCATTCCCTTCCCGACACTCTTTGGGGCAAAGAAAAACTTGGTCAAAGAGCAGGTCAAAGGTCAGGAATGGTCAAAGGCACTTACAGAAAATGAACTGAAAAAGCAGGTAAGAACCTATTATTATCAGTTGGAATATTTGGAGCATAATGCTTCGGTTTTAAAGTATCTTGATACTATTTATGCAGACTTTATCCGCGTAGCAGAACTGCGGTACAAAACCGGAGATATAGGCAAACTGGACGTTAATACTGCGACTACCAAGAAAGGGGAAATAAGTCTTTTGTATCAACAAAACGAGGTTTTAAGACAGAACGCCTATCAGAACCTTAAAAACTTGATGCAGACACAGGAAGACTTCACAATTGAACCCCAACCGGATTATACGCCATTGCTGTTAAGCTCTTTCATTGACAGTTCGGCTGTTGCAAATCATCCGAGCATTCAGCTATTGTACCAAGAGGCGAAAATCGCCGAACAGAACAAGAAATTGGAACGGGCAAACAGCCTGCCTGATTTTACGTTCGGCTATAATAACATATCGCTGATAGGAATGCACAGTAAAAATGGTGTAGAGCAATTTTATGGCAGAGGACAGCGGTTTAGTTTTGTTGATGTAGGTATTACAATCCCAATTTTTACCACCACCAAAGCAAAAATTCGCTCGCTTGATTACAAGAAACAATCATTGGAATTAAATGCGCAATGGCAGGAACAACAGCTTAAAACGGAATTGGCAAACGCCTTGAAACAATACGAACAATATGTAGCGCAGTTTACCTATTTCAAGGAGCAGGCACTTCCCAATGCTGATGAGATTATCAATGCTGCAAAGCTGGGGTACAGTACCGGAGATATTTCTTATGTGGAGTACCTATTTGCCTTGCAGACAACAGCAGACATTCAGCTTAATTATTTAAATAGCATTCAGCAAATCAATGAGGCTGTAACGCTTATCCATTCATTAATCAGTAAATAATACAATATATGAAACGTATCATAAATAATATAGTTTTTAGCGTTCTTGTCCTCGTTGCATTCTTTGCTTTCAACGCCTGTACAAATAATCATAAAGAGGGCGATGGGCATAATCACGGAACGGAAGCAGAAACAACAACGGACGAACACGAAGAAGAAGAAGAAAATGTTGCAGTGCTGACCGATGAGCAGATGAAAGCGGTGGGTATTGAAATCGGTTCAATTGAACAGAAGCAATTATCCGCAACATTGAAAGCCAATGGAGCATTAAGAGTTCCCAACAGCAACAAGGCGAATGCAACCTCGTTGTTTGGTGGTGTTATCAAATCCCTTAATGTGGAGATAGGCGATTTCGTAAGGAAAGGTCAGGTTATCGCTACTATTTCCAATCCGCAATTCATACAATTGCAGGAAGAATACCTAAGCATCAATAGCCGGATAGAGTTTGCCGAACAGGAACTTGTAAGACAAAGAGAGCTGAACGACGGAAATGTCGGAGCAAAGAAAAACCTGCAAAGTGCCACTACTGAACTGAACACGTTGAGAACACGGAAGTCTTCTTTGAACCAGCAAATTCAAATGATGGGGATTAATCCGGCTTCCTTGTCAAATTCGAGCCTTAAATCCTCATTGATCGTTACAAGTCCGATAAGCGGTACTATCAGCAATGTTTTTGCCAAAATCGGAAGCTATGTAGATGTGTCATCGCCTATTGCTGAAATCATAAAAAACACAGCCCTGCACTTGGACTTACAGGTGTATGAAAAGGATATTCCTTTAATCAAAATAGGTCAGAAAATAGATTTTGTCGTAACCAACAATCCCAATAAGACTTATTCTGCCGAAGTTTATAGTATCGGCTCATCCTTTAGCGGAGAGAGTAAAACTATTGCTGTTCACAGCAAGATTACAGGAGATAAAGCAGGATTGATTGACGGAATGAGTATAACCGGAATGGTAAGTTTAGATGATGTATTAAGTACGGCTGTACCCAACGATGCTATTGTCAATGCAGACGGAAAGTATTACATCTTTTTGGTCAAGGAGCGGGAAGAAGAAGCTCACGACCATAAAGAGGGCGAAGCTCACGACCATAACCACGGTTCTGAAAAAGGAACTCAATTTGTAAGAATGGAAGTCGTTAAAGGTGCTACGCAATTGGGTTATACGGCAATTACACCTGTAAGTGAAATTCCGCACGGTGCGCATATCGTGGTAAAAGGCGCGTTTTTTGTGAATGCAAAAATGGATGATTCGGGAGAACACGCCCACGCTCACTAAAAAACATTGGATAATGAAAAAAAACATTGAACAGAAGCTGTTGTCAAAGAACACCAATCCGACAAGTATGCGGATATTGGTGTACGACTTCTTGGAGCAACAGCAGACAGCAATGTCCTTATCTGAAATTGAGAGCCATTTTTATAAAGCAGACAGGGTTACGATTTACAGGACTTTGAAAACTTTTGAAGAAAAAGGCATTGTACACAGTATTCAGGAGAACACTACGGTCAAGTATATTCTGTGCCACGATGGGTGTGATGAAAATACACACAAGGATTGGCACTTACATTTCTATTGTAAGATTTGTAAGCAGACAACCTGTAAGGAGGATTTTATAATACCGCAGAATGGAAGTCAGAATTACCGTATCGACGAACTAAAAATATTTGGTAAGGGAATTTGTGAAAACTGTTTAAAGGAGAGTTTGCAATAGCATTGCAGGCTCTCCCTGTGTAACTTTGTTATAAATATAAATGTGTTATGGACACCTATCTTAAAGAAACAAAAATCCTTGACTACTCCAATGCTTCCATACAAAAGCTATTGGAGCAGAGAGGGTGGGAAAACTTGGACACCGTTGCCAAAGTTCAAGCCATTTACAATTTTGTACGGGACGAAATAAAGTTTGGCTATAATGTTTCTGATTATATTTCCGCATCGCAGGTGCTGAATGACGGGTACGGACAATGCAACACAAAAGCCACTTTATTAATGGCTTTGTTAAGAGCAACAGATGTACCTAACCGTATTCACGGCTTTACCATTGACAAGGCATTGCAGAAAGGAGCTATTACAGGTATTTGGTACAGACTATCGCCTAAGAATATCTTGCATAGCTGGGTTGAAGTTTGGGTAAACGAGCAATGGTATTTTTTGGAGGGCGTGATTTTGGATAAACCGTACCTCACTAAATTACAGGAACAGAACAGTGATTGCAAGACCACTTTTTGCGGTTTCGGGGTTTATACCGATAATTTTGAGAACCCGCCGATTGAATGGAACCTCAATAATACATTTATTCAGGATAAAGGCATCAATCGGGACTTTGGCGTTTTTGATACACCCGATGCGTTTTATGCAAAACATCAACAAGAACTGAACGCTTTCAAGAAGTTTATTTTTCAGCATATCGTGAGGCATATAATGAATAATAATGTAGAAAGAATAAGAAATAAAAAAGTGTAACGAACCTAAAAAATTAAAGGCTATGATAAATACAGACAAAAATCACAAGCATACTTACGATGCACAAGGCAAAATGACTTGTTGCACACAGGAAGAAAAAATCTACACCAAAGCAGGTGCTAAGGAATTGGTAAAAGGGCATCACAAAAATGACGGGCATAATCACGACCACAGTGATGATGACGGACACGACCATTCGCATTCAGGAGATACTGACAATGTTTTCAAGATGTTTCTTCCCGCCATTATTTCCCTTGCGCTGTTGCTTGCAGGTATTGCAATGGATAATTGGTTTCCGCAGACGTGGTTTACCGATTGGGTACGGATTATTTGGTACGTGGTGGCTTATGCTCCTGTTGGACTGCCCGTACTCAAAGAAGCCGTTGAGAGTATTCGCAAAGGCGAGATTTTCTCGGAGTTCTTTTTGATGGGCATTGCAACTATCGGGGCATTTGCCATTGGCGAATATCCCGAGGGCGTTGCGGTAATGTTGTTCTATGCCGTTGGCGAAGTTTTTCAGACAATGGCTGTTTCGAGGGCAAAATCAAACATCAAATCTTTGCTTGACCAAAGACCCGATGAAGTAACCGTTTTAAAAAACAATGAACCGCAAACCGTAAAGGCAGAAACTGTTGCCGTTGGCGAAATTATACAGCTTAAACCGGGAGAAAAATTAGGCTTAGACGGAGAACTGTTGTCCGAAACGGCATCTTTCAATACATCGGCTTTAACAGGCGAAAGCAAACCAGATACAAAAAACAAAGGCGAAACCGTTTTGGCAGGGATGATAAATCTCAACACCGTATCGCAGGTAAAAGTTACGACCGCATACACCGACAGTAAGTTGAGCAAGATTTTAGAATTGGTGCAAAACGCCACTGCACAAAAAGCACCAACGGAATTATTTATCCGGAAATTTGCAAAAATCTATACGCCTATTGTAGTGCTGTTAGCCATAGCCATTTGCCTACTGCCTTATTTCTTTGTGGAAAATTATGAGTTTAGAGATTGGCTGTACAGGGCTTTGGTATTCCTGGTTATTTCCTGCCCTTGTGCGTTGGTTATTTCCATTCCCTTAGGTTATTTCGGTGGTATTGGTGCTGCGAGCAAAAATGGAATACTGTTCAAAGGAAGTAACTTTTTAGATGCTCTTTCCGATATTCAAAACGTAGTGATGGATAAGACAGGTACAATGACAGAGGGCGTTTTTAAGGTTCAGGATATCAACTTCAATCCCGAATTTGATAAAGCTGAAATTCTGGAATTAGTCAACATTTTGGAAAGCCATAGCACACACCCCGTAGCAACCGCTATTCACGAATACGTGGGGAGACCGAATAATGAAATTCGATTGGAAAATACGGAGGAAATCGCCGGACACGGTTTGAAATCAACGGTAAACGGTAAGGATTTATTGGTCGGGAATTTCAAACTGATGGGTAAGTTCGGCATATCATACGACTTAGACCCGAACAGCATCGTTTATACAACTATTGCCGTTGCATACGACAGCAAATTTGTTGGTTACATCACGATTGCCGACAGTATCAAAGAAGATGCACAAGAAACCATAACCCTATTGCATAAGCTCAATGTTAAAGCAACGATGCTTAGCGGAGATAAAAGTACCGTTGTGAAATATGTAGCGGAGCAGTTGGGGATAGACAATGCCTTTGGAGATTTATTGCCCGAAGACAAAGTAAACAGAGTTAAAGACATCAAAGCCAAAGGCGAAAGCGTTGCTTTTGTGGGCGATGGTGTAAACGATGCTCCTGTTGTGGCATTGAGCGACGTAGGTATCGCAATGGGTGGATTAGGGAGTGATGCCACTATCGAAACCGCAGATGTGGTCATACAGGACGATAAGCCAAGTAAAATACCTATGGCAATCAACATCGGTAAACAGACAAAGAAAATAGTTTGGCAAAATATCACATTGGCATTTGTAGTAAAAGGTATTGTATTGGTGCTTGGTGCAGGTGGATTGGCTACAATGTGGGAAGCCGTTTTTGCAGATGTAGGCGTAGCATTATTAGCAATTCTAAATGCAGTACGAATACAACGAATGAAATTTTGACAAGCCAACGCATAAGCAAGCACATTTGCAAACCGCACAAGCCGACACACAAGCCGAAGTTTGCAAAAGAGCTTGCTTTTCCAACGCAGGAAAGAAAAACAAAAAAATCTTGCCCTGCTTCGCAAAAATTAAATCTTGCTGACAGACCAAACCCGACAGACTAACGAAGAACCACTGCTTACAACATCACCTATACGCAAGCAGGGGTTTCGTGCTTCGTAGGACAGGAAAGTGGTAATTTTGAAGTTCCGTTCTTCGTAGGAAGTCAGTGGTTAAAATCCCTGCCTGCGTATAGCTGAGAACCGTTATATGCAAGTCTTACAGAACGTTACGTCTATGAAATTCAAACTGAAAATATTAATTCTGACATTTTTGTTTTTAGGAATGAAATCTTATGCACAAGACTTAAATCGAGAAGATTTAATTTCGCAATTAAAGGCTGACAAAGAATCTCTTTTCGTTATAAATGGAATTCCTTTTTCCTACTCTGACAGTTTAAAACTTGACAAAGAACTAACTAAAATTGACAAGAATAAAATATCGGAAATAGCAATTCTTAAAAACGATGGAAAAATATCTCATCAAAGAAAAGATGTCATAATTATTCAATCCGCAACGAAACTTCCGAAAAAAACAATTAAGACCAAATTGAAAGAAATTAAACCAAAATTCAAAGATAAATACAATGGCTTTTCCCAACACATTTATATTGACGCAAAAGACCCAGTTTTATATTTGAACGGAAATAAAATTCATCACACTGAAACTAAAAAATTGGTCAATAAATTAAAGTTGAATGACATTGGATACATATACTTTTCACAAACTCCGCAAAGTGAAGAATGTCACGGACAAAATGCTAAAAATGGAATGGTTGTAATTTGGACAAATGATAAACTGACTGAATAAAAAGACCTGTATATAACAAAGACTTGGCGAAATGCGGGGTTAAGTGCAAGGCTGAACTTTTCTGCTTATTAAGTCGCCAAAGGCCAATTTTATTGGCTTTTTGTTTAAATTAGCAAATAGAAATTGGCTTTGGCTTAGTTTCGGTCTGAATTGAACGTTCGCTCAATTCAAGCCCGCACTTGCGCCAAGCCTCGAAACGTTAGCAGAAATTTTAAAACCAATGATAGTTCCAATAACAATTTTAAGTATTTTATTTATCGGAATCGGATTTTTAGTTACTGAAAATAATGCGAAGTACTTACTCTCAGGATATAATACAATGTCTGAAGAAGATAGACAAAATTTTGATATTAAATCCTACATTCCTTATTTCCGAAATTTTCATATTTTTTTAGGAATTTCATTATTCATTATATGTTTATCTATTTACTATCTCATAAATCCCGATTGGAGTGGTATAATTATGGCAACCTATCCAATAATTGCTTACGCTTATTTTATTTGGAAAGGAAATCAATTTTCAAAATCAAATGCTAAAAAACAGAAACGAAAAAATAAATTTTCTGTCTTTTTTTTTATGTTCGCAATTTTTTTAGCAATTTCTGCAATGTTTTTTTACAGCTTACAAGATAACATTCTTGAGATTAATAATAACATTATCAAAATTAAAGGTGATTACGGGATGGAAATAAAAACAAGTGAAATTAAATCAATTGAACTAGTAAATAAATTACCAGAGATAACAGTAAAAACTAATGGTTTTGCTTTACAGACCATAAAAAAAGGTTATTTTAAAACTAAGAATGGAGAAAAAGTAAAACTTTTAGTAAATTCAGATAAACAACCTATGATTTTTATAATAACAAAAGACAATCAAAAAATTTACTATTCATCAAAAAATAATTCAAACAAAATGATATTTGATGAACTAAAAAATGTATTAAAAAAATAAAAACTTCTGCTAACATCAGATTGGCGAAATGGCGGGTTAAGTGCTAAGCTGAGCGTTTCTGCTTTTTTATCCGCCGAATGTGTTCCACATTCGCTGGAAATTCGTAAGTTAGCTCTGTGGAAACACATCGGCTCACTGTCGGTCTGAATCGAACTTCCAGTCCAATTCAATCCGCCACTATCGCCAATCTGTTTCCCGTTAGCGGTCAGGCTAAAAGACGACACGGAAACAAAAACGAATGGAATTTATAAAACGACTTTTCAAAACAAACAAAAAACCAAGTGACAGTTGGACGATGTTTAGCACTTCAAAATCAGAATTGAAAGAATTGCTCGTTTCTACTGGACAACTGACAATCGGAGAAGACTTTTTAAAAATTGAGGACTATCCATTTGAGCCTTCTGTAGCTTACAGACAAACAATTTTCAAAGCAGACCAAATTGACGACTTAGACTTTAAATCATATCCACCAACATTTAGAGTTGGTGAAGAATTAATTTTTCTGACAAGAGAGAAGAAAGATGAACTTAAAAACTTTGCAAAAAGTAACAACATTAAGACAGTAGAGCGACCAATAATTTGGGGTTGGATACTTGAGCCATTTTTAGACACTGAGTTTACGCCAGAGACAGATGAAAGATCGACAAAAATTTTAGAAGATTACGGTTTGACAATTGAACAAATAAAATCGTTAAGAACAGAAGTAGAAACTCAAATGCTAAAATATAACTTTGACACAATGCTTTGGGAATGGGGCGGACTGGACACTTTGGATGTTTTAAAAGCAATGCGAACAAAATATGACAAGGACGAATACCAAGACTTTTATAAACGAGCAATGAAAATCGCATTATTAACAAAAAAACAGGCGAATGAAAGAAGCCCGAACCGCTAACAAGGTATTTATGAAAGACGGGCTGAAAGTTATAATCTCAACATTTGTATCTCTATTGAGCTTTAGTGCAAAACTCGACAGAAGTGATTCTATTTTCCGTCCTTCATAAATACCTGAACCGTTAGCGGTCAGCTTACAACAAACCGCCGAACGAAATTAACCTATAGAAAATGACAGGAAATCAAAGAACTCTTGAAGAACAAAAAGAAGAATTTAAAAGCAAGAAACTTTTAGCTTCTCCGATTGCAGGATTAATTGCGTGGTTGATGGTAGCTATTTCAGGGATTTTTTTTCCTGACAATATTACTGTTTGGGTTTTGTTTATAGCAACCGGTTCAATAGTTTATTTATCTATGGGAGTTTCGAAGTTGACAGGTGAAGACTATCTTGATAAACGTAAGCCTAAAAATACATTTGATAATTTATTTTTTCTTACAGTGGCTCAAGCTATTTTAGTCTATTCAATCGCAATACCTTTTTTCATAGTAGATTATACTTCTCTTCCATTAACCGTTGGGATTTTGACGGGATTAATGTGGGTTCCTTTGACTTGGATTATTGACCATTGGGTTGGACTATTTCATTCAATTGTAAGGACAATTTTAGTTTTAATTCTTTGGTATTTGTTTCCTTCAGACAGATTTGTAGTAATTCCAATAGCAATTATTATAGTATATATAGTATCAATTATAATCTTGAAAAACAGAAAAATCAAAACATAGAATAAAAGCCGAACCGCTAACAAGGTATTGCCAAAAGCGGGGCTGAAAGTTATAATCTCAACATTTGTATCTCTATTGAGCTTTAGTGCAAAACTCGACAGAAGTGCTTCTATTTTCCGTCCTTCATAAATACCCGAACCGTTAGCGGTAATACAACCTGAAAAAATGCAACGAATATTATTTTTATCACTTTTGTTCATCCAACAAATTTGTTTTTCACAAACAAGTATAACTGAATATTATGATTTTTTAAAAAAACAAGATAAATCCCCAAAAGATTATATTTTTGAGCTATTTGAAACCAATGACATCATAATTTTAGGAGAACGTGACCATAGAGATACTATTCAATATAATCTAATTCAGGATATATTATCTGATAAAAGATTTGTTGAAAATATAGGATATGTTTATAGTGAAGTCGGCATTGTAAATAAAACAGAAAAAGCAAACCAAATTTTAAAGAAAAACCATATTAACCAAAGCGAATTTGAAAAAGAGCTTATTAACTTAATCAGGGAAATTGATTTTAATCCACTTTGGGAAAAATATAATATCTACAAATATTTAAAAGGAATATATTCTATAAACAAAACTTTGTCGGAGCAGAAAAAAATCACAATTGGACTAACAGACGTTGCCTTTAATTGGTCAACAGCGACTATAGAAAACTACAAAATTTTTGATGAACATATAGAAAGAAATTTGAATCGTGATAGTATAATGGCTTATAATTTCCTGAATTTATACGAAAATCAAATTCCTAAAAACGGAAAAAAGAAAGCTTTACTAATACAAAATAGACCACACGCAGAAAAATTAATATACGGAAAAAAATATAAAACAGTCGGAAAACATATTGATGATAAATATCCTAAAAGAGTTAAAGTTATTGTTTTAAATTGGTTTGACTACATAAATGAAAATGAATTTAAACTTACAGACAACGGAAAATGGGATGTTGCATTCTACAAGAACAAAAACCAAACGGTAGGTTTCGATTTAAAAGACACACCATTTGGAAAGTTTTACTATAATGAACCATTGAAAATAAAGTATGAAGATATAATAGACGGTATTATTTTCTATGAACCTTTTTACAGTTGGAAATGTGTAATTGGAATTCCTAATATTGTTGATGAAGAGTTTTCTTATGAACTTTTAAGAAGAAATAGTATTTATGACGGGGAAGAACGTAAGTACACAGAAGAAGAGCGATATGAAGAAATAAAATATTATAACACAGTTAGAGAAGTTGAATGCTTTAATACAAAACTTAATAAAGACAAAATGTTAGAGTTACTTAAAACAGAATAAATACTGTACTACCGCTAACATCGCATTGGCAAAATGGCGGGTTAAGTGCAAACTTCAACTTTTGTGCTTCTTTTTCCGCCGAATATGTTCCACATTCAGCTTTTTTTAATAATTTAGCTTCTGTGAAAACACATCCGCTCGCTATCGTGCTAAACTGAACTTTCAGTCCATTTTATCCGCCACTTCGCCAATGCGTTTTCCGTTAGGCACAATATTATGACCGACAAAACAAGTAACATTCTGTATTACATTGGGCTGACTTTATTCGCAATCGGAGCATTCGGACTGACTTTCGCTGCGTTCTTTGCAATAATCGGATTGCCAATTTTTATTATTGGACTAATCTTGGTTTTGTCTTCTCTAAAAAAGTCTTGGAAACAACGTCTTATTCCAATCGGACTTTTCATAATCGGAATTGTAGCTTTTTGGTCAATTTGGAGAGAGATAAATTCAGTTGGTCCAGAGGTATTTTTAATCCCTGAAAATTATCGTGGTCGAGTAAATATTGTTTATAAAAAAAGTTTTGAACACGAAGGAACCACCTACAGTACTTTGGATGATTATGCTGTTATTATTATGAAATTCAGAGGAAAAAATGCTTTTGGTAATATGGTTTTAAATAGCGTAAAAGCTAAAGTTAGTTACGATTGTGAGGTGCTGGAAATAATGGAGTAATTCACGGAAAAATAAATACGTCTGCTAACAAAGACTTTGCAAAAGAGCGGGTTAAGTGGTTAATTCAAGGTTTGTACATTTAATCCACAAAACCATTTTTATTTGCTTTTAAAATGTAATTTAGC